>JAGSYM010000213.1 GCA_018262395.1 Nitrospirota bacterium
TCCGCTGAAAGCTAATCTCTATGTGAACCCCATTCAATATTGCCAGACTATCGGCTTGGGCACGGCAAGCATGGATATCGGAAGCGGCCACAGAATATGCGACGAACTGCGCGGACTCAAGCTGAGCAAGTGGCCATACCTGTACCAGTATATACCGTCCTACGAGGCAATCCTGTTCAATTCCAAAAATCTCATCGACGATTAGGGGGGAAAATACATGGCAAAGAAAGACATCAAAGGAAAAACAGCGGTCATCACCGGGGCGGCATCGGGTATAGGGAGAGCGATTGCGATTGCCCTGGCCAAGGAGAAGTGCACCATTCTTCTGGCCGATATCAACGAGGCAAGGCTGAAACAGACATGCGAGATGGTAAATAAGTCAGGAGGCCATGGAGTGATATTCCTCTGCGATGTCTCCAAGCTCGATGACGTCATGAGGATGGCAGACCACTGCTTCCATTCCTGGGGTAAAGTGGACATCCTCATCAACAACGCCGGCGTCGTATCAATCGGATTTATGGGTGACATCCCCATCAAGGACTGGGAATGGATCGTTTCCATCAATTTCTGGGGCGTGGTGTATGGATGCCATGCCTTTGTCCCCAGAATGAAAAAACAAGGAAGTGGCTACATCGTGAATGTGGCCTCCGCAGCCGGCATCGTCTCCTCTGCTGAAATGGCCCCCTACAATGCGACAAAGGCCGCAGTCATCTCGATGACAGAGACGCTCAAGGGCGAACTCGCCCCGTACAACATCGGGATGACCGTGCTCTGTCCTACCTTCATTAAGACGAACCTCATGGAAAAGATGCGGTTCACGGATGACTTCCAGAGACAGTGTTCAACGGCAAGCATGGACAATGCAAGGTGGACGCCGGACATGATTGCCAACCTGGTGATCAATGCCGTGAAAAAGGAAAAGCTGTATGTGGTTCCGCAGGCGGCAGCGAAGTTGCTCTGGATATCCAAACGCCTGTCCCCTTCCGGGTTCTTCGGGTTTCAGGCATTTCTCATGCGCATGGGATGGGGGAGGAAATTGATGTACCACATGGCACAGATGGGGCTGTGAAAAATATCTGGCGAATGCAAGAAGTGCGGGCGGGTTCATATTTCAGTAGTTTAGTATTCCTGAGTTGTGAAATCGTAAGAATTTCTTTCATTCGTATAATTCTGTATTGCGAACTCTCAGATATCGTCAGGTAAAACAAAATCAAGTTAATACTGAATTGCCTTCAGAATATATCTGATGATTTTTAAGATATATTTCTTTCTCAAAAATCTTTTGAACTCATTCTTGAACTACCCAACTTACCAAATTACTCTTTGGTCGTTGCTCTCTTTCTATCCGTAATCATCAATTCTAACAACGGTCAAATACTGTGGATTAGTAGTCGAAACGGTTTCTAAAATATTTTATTAAACAGTGTCTGTCATGTCAACTATAGATCAAAACAAATAAAGGCAGAGCCCCATGACCCTGCCTTGTAATTTAAATATGGTGGAGGTGAAAAGGTTTGAACTTATGACCTCTTGAATATTACTATCCAAGCGCTCTCCCAGCTGAGCTACACCCCCACGCAATTTTTATTTAATCGTTTACCTGGAATATGTCAATTACTCTTTTATGCTGATCCCTATTCTGATTAAACATTCTCCTTCACAAACTAAAATCTCATCCAATCATCTGCTGATTATGCATAACATCTGTTTAAAACAGGTTTTTCTCCCCTTCCCTGAGAAGAAGCGTACTGCTTGCTTTCCCGTTTCTTTTCCAGTTTCCAGAAGTACCGGATCTTGCAGACTTCACCGATGGGCAATCCGGTCATCTCCTCCAGGTCCGTAATGCGAATGTTAGGGTTTTTATCAAGTTCATTCACAATGATTTGCTCCTGATGACTCATCTTTTCACCCTGCCTTTCCATGAAAAAGAAACTGTTTTATTCTCTTACCTTTCTCCTTGTTCCTTTGCATCCAACCCGCCGTGATTCAGATATCAAAATCCTTATGCATAACAGAAAACTTACAGATAACTCTTGCAACAATAGAAACTGAACAATACCCATTAGGGAGATATAGGGTATTGATTTAATTTGGACCGCAACAAGGGAGAGCGAGTATTCGCTTCCTTGAAAGCCGTCATAAAGAATGATGATTTTTCAGGAGGTGCTTTTTCTGACTGTTCACCTGACATGCCCCTGAGGGCGCGTTCAAATGATTCTTCAGAAGATATCCCCGGACGATTTGCCGCATGAATATTACGTTCATATTTCTGTACAAATCTTTCCAGACTGACTTTTAATTCATTAGCCATCTTCTGGGCTTCTTCCCCGTTGTCGCCGGAGATATCTTCGTAAGAATCGTTTCCCTCTTTGCCAAACTCTGCGATCATTTCTCTGGCCTGCGATAACACAAATTCAGGATTCAACTTTTCGCCAATACGAATTCTCTCAATGACTCTTTCTTTCAGCTCATAAGGGGCATCCTTTTTCATGAGCTGAATGGGAGATGCAGGAACCGACTCGAATTTTTTCACAAACTGTTCCAGTTCCATTTTTAATCTGATGGCGGATGTTTGTGCTTCCTTCCCTCTGATTCCAACCAGCTTCTCATGTAAATCGTGACCAAATTGATTGAAGTTTTCTAAGAGTTGTTTAGCCCGTGCCAATACATGTGATGGAGTAATCTCTTCGTCTTCCTGTTTCGCTTCCCATACCTCCTGATAAAGTTCATAAGGGGCATCTTCTTCCATCTTCTGAATCATCCTGTCACCCGTCCTTTCCATAAGAAAAAACAAATGCATCAAATAAGGTAGGTTTTAAGTATTTATAACTCTAAATCAGCATCAACAAAGAAGGCTCCTCTGGTATGTTCGCCACCCTCAGGCAGCAGTATCAAATTATTTGTTATACATTGTATGCATAATATGTTCCTCCAAAGAACATTTCATTTCTTTTATATGTTAACTTTCTAAAATGATTAAAATAAATTTTATAATAGAAAGAAAGACAGCCGCGAAAAAAAGAACGTATAGATTTTCGCGATATGAAAACTGTAAAGAAACCTGACGGTAAAATGGTTGCAAACAGGCTCATTTTTTGTGGTCATTCACGCAACACATTGATTTAATGTAGTATTAAATTAATATTACGTCATATTTCAATTTGTAATACATTTCGACAATCAATGATTGCTTCAGAACGTCGATTTAAAAGCAGGCCATGGGCAATGCTTTTAGATATGTTTTGTGAAGATTTTGAATGTAAATCGCTATGGAAAGCAGTGGCTGGATTTTAACACCGTTAACTTTTAGAATTGTCAAAGTGTGGCATTAGAAATATTTTGCTGCAGCAGCAAAAAAATATTTAATATTATTTATGGTCATCTGTGTAAATGTAAAAAGCCGAGGGTTTCTCCCCCGGCTTTTTTGATCATTTTCCATCTTGGTACTTTCTACCGGACATCATCCGTTGATATATCAAACCTGCATGTTTTCAATGACACTGGCCACGCCCAAACCGCCGCCGCAGCAGGAGCTGAAGCATCCGTATTTGCCGCCATTCTTCATCAGTTCACGCA
>JAGSYM010000214.1 GCA_018262395.1 Nitrospirota bacterium
ATTACCGGGGATTCAGTGAGCAGGAAATATGCTGAGACTTTGACGAGAATTCTTCTGCTCGGCTGACACGAAATAAAAGATCCTTGTGGTATAATTTTTCACATGCATACAAAGATACTGATGAAGGGGAATGAAGTTATTGCTGAAGCTGCGGTTCAGGCGGGCTGCCGCTTTTATGCAGGATATCCCATCACTCCCCAGAACGAAATCCCTGAGTATATGTCGAGAAGGATGCCGGAGGTAGGGGGCACCTTCATTCAGGCTGAAAGTGAACTTGCCGCGATAAATATGGTATATGGCGCCTCTGCTGCCGGAGTGCGGTCTATGACATCATCGAGCAGCCCGGGAATCAGTTTGAAACAGGAGACTATTTCATACCTCGCGGGAGCGGAACTCCCGGCTGTTGTTGTGAACATGCAGAGGGGCGGCCCAGGCCTTGGGAATATTTCCGGCAGTCAGGGAGATTATTTTCAATCGGTGAAGGGCGGCGGACATGGGGATTATAAAATGATTGTTTACGCCCCTTCCAGTCTGCAGGAGTTGTGGGATTTAACGATGCGTGCATTTGATAAAGCAGATGAATACAGAAATCCTGTTATGATACTCGGTGATGGTGTTATCGGTCAGATGATGGAGCCTTTTTATCCAAACCCCTACCGTCCGTCTGGTCTTCATGAAAAAACCTGGATACTCAATGGATGCAGGGGCAGGGAGCCACGGGTGATCAAATCGCTCTATATGGGGGATGGTGAACTCGAGATGCGAAATATCATGCTCCAGAAAAAATACAGGCAGATAAAAAATGAGGAAACCAGATTCGAACAATATTATGCTGAGGATTCTGAATGCATCATCGTTGCCTTTGGAATCGTTGCGCGGATTGCCCTCGCTTCGATTATGAGACTGAGGCGAGAAGGGTTCAAAGTCGGCCTCTTCAGACCAGTTACCCTTTCCCCATTCCCTGAGGAAGAGCTTTTCCTTCTTGCTGAGGAGAACAGAAGATTTCTCGTGATAGAGATGAATGCAGGACAGATGGTCGAGGATGTCCGATTAGCGATTAACGGGAGATCGGCAGTATTCTTTTACGGAAGGCCGGGCGGGGCCCTTATAACCCCGGAAGACATTGAAACGAAAATACAGCAAACGATCGCTCAGCAGCACCGCGTGGTAAGAAGCAAATTCCATCATGGCGACGTGTAACGCGGTTCATCGCGTGAGAATTGTGGTCGTGCATTTTTTTCCATAGACGTGCCTTGACAAAAAAAAACTTCTCTGGTAATATTTTCACTTGCTGTACAATCCAGCAGGATTAATGAATACGTGAATGGAGGTACTGTGCCGACTATTGCACAATTAGTAAAGAACGGGCGTGAGAAGGTTCGCATGAAGACCAAGAGCCCTGCACTTAAAGCATGCCCTCAGAAGCGGGGAGTATGTGTAAGAGTTTATACAACGACACCGAAAAAACCAAACTCAGCCCTGAGGAAAGTTGCACGAGTCAGGCTAATGACAGGAATGGAAGTTACTGCATATATCCCCGGTGTAGGCCACAATCTCCAGGAGCATTCCATTGTGATGATACGAGGCGGAAGGGTAAAAGACCTTCCCGGTGTGCGATACCATATTATAAGAGGCACCCTGGATTCGATGGGGGTTGCGGACAGAAGACGGGGAAGATCAAAATACGGGTCAAAACGGCCTAAGTAAAGAGAGCTCACAATGCCAAGAAGACGAGTTGTTGCAAAAAGAGAAATTTTACCTGATCCAAAATACAACAGCAAAATCGTAAGCAAATTCGTTAGTGCGCTTATGGAAAGCGGTAAGAAATCTACGGCGGAAAGAATATGTTATGGTGCATTCGAAATTTTAAAGCAGAAAACCGGGAGCGATCCTCTCAAGGTTTACAAAACTGCTCTTGAGAATGTAAAGCCTGTACTCGAAGTCAAGCCAAGGAGAGTTGGCGGTGCAACATATCAGGTGCCGGTTGAAATCAGGCCGAACAGGCGGACTGCACTTGCATTCCGGTGGATTATTAATTATTCCCGGGCGAGAGCTGAGAAGACGATGAGGGAAAAGCTTGCCGGAGAATTAATGGATGCTTTTAACAATACAGGGACTTCCATAAAGAAAAAGGAAGATACCCATAAAATGGCAGAGGCGAATAAGGCCTTTGCCCATTACCGATGGTAGGAATAATAGAGGAGAAAGAATTTGTCAAGGGTTCCGCTTCAAATGACACGCAATATAGGTATCATGGCACACATCGATGCAGGGAAAACAACGACTACCGAACGAATCCTCTATTACACCGGTGTTACCTACAAGATCGGAGAGGTTGATGAGGGTACTGCTGTCATGGACTGGATGGTTCAGGAACAGGAGAGAGGCATTACCATCACCTCTGCTGCAACAACATGTCACTGGAAAGACTATCGTATTAATATCATAGACACCCCGGGTCATGTCGATTTCACGGTCGAAGTAGAAAGATCTTTGAGAGTGCTTGATGGAGCGGTGGCTGTTTTTGATTCTGTCGCAGGTGTTGAGCCTCAGTCAGAGACGGTATGGAGGCAGGCAAATAAGTATGGTGTTCCCCGGATTGCATTCATGAACAAAATGGATCGAGTGGGTGCTGATTTTTTTATGAGTGTCAACACAATGATAGAACGGCTTGATGCGAACCCTGTTCCGGTTCAGATACCTATTGGATCTGAGGATGAGTTCAGAGGCCAGATCGATCTGGTCAGAATGAAAGCACTCTATTTTGATGATGAGACTTTGGGAGCAAACTTCACTGAAGGGGATATCCCGGAAGACCTTCTCCCAAAAGCATATGAATACCGCGAGAAAATGCTTGAGGCACTGGCAGACATTGATGATGCCATTATGGAAAAATACCTCGATAAGACAGAGATACAAAGTGATGCAATTAAGGGGGCCATCAGAAAAGGCACTCTGGATTTGAAACTCACACCCGTCATCTGCGGTACTGCGTTCAGGAATAAAGGTGTTCAGCTCCTGCTGGATGCAATCGTCGACTATCTGCCGTCTCCACTCGATATCCCTGCTGTTGTTGGAAAAATACCGGGGAGTGATTCCGTGATAGTAAGACATGCCCAGGACAGCGAACCTTTTTCTTCCATTGCTTTTAAAGTAATGACGGATCCATTTGTTGGACAACTTACCTTTATACGGGTCTATTCCGGGGTCTTAAACGCCGGATCATACATATACAACTCAACGAAAGACGTCAAGGAGAGAGTCGGCAGGCTTTTGAAGATGCATGCAAATAAGCGCGAGGAGGTCAAAGAGGTATCAGCCGGTGATATCGTGGCCGTTGTCGGGCTCAAACATACACTTACCGGTGATACACTGTGCGATGAAAAAAATCCTATCATCCTCGAATCAATAGAGTTTCCGGAGCCGGTCATGTCAGTTGCTATTGAACCTAAGACGAAGGCTGATCAGGAGAAACTCTCTCAGTCACTTGCAAAGCTTGCTCAGGAAGACCCTTCATTCAAGGTATCCTTTAATGAGGAAACCGGTCAGACAATCATATCAGGTATGGGAGA
>JAGSYM010000215.1 GCA_018262395.1 Nitrospirota bacterium
TCGGCGAAGAAACAACCTATGCTGTTCAGAAAAAGGAAAATCTCTATCTCATCGGCGCAAAGCATGGTGTTTTCTGGAAAGCCATCGCCAGAGACAATAACATCGACATCAAAGAGCCTCTTACCGAAGGGACTGTCCTGAAAATCAACACAAGAAGGATAGTCCCGAAGACGGTAGACAATGGTATCATCATCAATATACCGGACAGGACCCTCTACTTTTTCAAGGACGGCACAATCACCTATTTTCCTGTCGGTCTCGGGCTTTTGGCAAAAACCGAGATTTCAGATTGGAGAACGCCAACCGGCAAATTCTATATCACGAGCAAGAGAAAAGACCCCACATGGTATGTGCCTGAATCAATCCAGTTGGAAAACGCCATGAAAGGAAAAGAGGTTGAAGAAAAAGTACCCCCGGGGCCTAAGAATCCTCTTGGTCAGTACGCCATAGAAACGTCGATTCCCGCCATGCTCATCCATGCCACGATCTGGCCCGGAAGTGTCTACCGGTACATGAGCCATGGCTGTATCAGGATGCTCCCGGAACATATAGAACAGCTCTATCCTATGGTTGCAATAAAAACCAAAGGCGAGATTATCTATGAGCCTGTGAAGCTCGCGATCAGCGACGAGGGAAGGATCTATCTCGAAGTAAGAACCGACGTGTACAAAAAGCATAAATCGATCAAAGAATATGTATCAAAGGCCATTGAGACCCGTGGAATCTCCGACAAGGTAGACTGGCAGAAAATTGATAAACTTATTCAGGATGAGACCGGTGTTGCTGAAGACGTAACATCACCGCAGGCAATAAAGGCCACTAAGACGGCAAACAATACTATCAAAATCAGTTTTACTCAGAAAATTATCGATTTCTTCAAATCCCGTTTCAAAAAATCAATTTAGCGGAAAACATGCTGCGGTTCAAGGTTCGGCGGCCTTTCTCTGTTTCCAAAAGGCGCTATCAAAAGTAATAGTGGTTGTTCGTTCCAGTTCATTGGGGTTGGCGAGTTTTACGTGCAATACAGGCGGACGCCTGTCGGGAGGCATATAAATGATCCAGCTTGCAAGGGTCCGTATTGTACCGGAAACACCGGGCGTTTGCCACAGAGCCCCCTCTGATCCGCCATTTCTGTCATTACTGAAAGCGATAAAATCATCGTGCGTGAAAGGGGAAGCCTGACGGGCTATCAGATATTGAATCCGTTTGAGCCTCATGAAGCTGCCCGTGCTCGATTGCTCGTTGGCCCCGGTAAGTTCCGGGTTTGTATAGTGGTTTGTTAAGACGAGGGTGCCCTTTTCCTTTACAGTGACGGATATCTTACCGCCGGGGGCCACTTCAATAGAGGCTATTTTCGAGGCATCGCCGATGATATAAAGAGCGGGATGACTTTCTTGAAAAAGATTCTTTTCAGAAAGAACGGCGTTTACCGAACTAAAGGAGGTCAAAAGCCTTTGTGTCAGGTCTTCAGTTGCCACAAGTCTTTTGTTTCTCGGCACGCTGTTCGCCGCACTATTAACAACAACAAGCCCTTGTTCATTGATGCCCGCTGTCACATACCCGTCGGCTTCTATATCGAAGAGACCGTAAAAGGGAATCCCTTTCTCGGGAGAAACAGTTTTCAGGACCGTATAAAGATGGGACAGGTTATCCCTGTTTTTCGCGATGAGACTTCCCTTGCCTTTGACCTGTTCGCCTGTAGCGGCCCAAATGGTGCAAGCCCGGATCGGACAAATGGGGATGAGGGAAACAATCATTATGGCGCAGAAGAAAAGGACGGTTTGTGTTCGCTTCATGCAATATACCCGCGCACAGTATACCATAATTCTCATATGCTGAATTAGCAGATTGCTTTCCTTTCATAAAAACATCGCCGCCAATGGGGCAGAATCTTTTCGTGCTGGCGGTTGTTGTTATTCATTGCCATATTCCCATTTATTTTTTACAATAGAAAGATAATGAAAAAGGATTCTCCCGATACCCGCCTCGCCGGATTTCTTCTTGAGCAGCGTCTTATTTCCAAAGAGCATCTCCAGAAAGCGCTTGAAGTGCAGGCGGACGAAGGTGGATATCTCGGAGAAGTGCTTGTCAGGAAGGGCCTTGTAAGCGAGGATGATGTTGCCTTCGCTATTTCGGGACAGTTCAGGGTACCTCTTCTGTCCTCCAAGACAGGCGCTATCAGGCCCGCGGAAGATCAGAACCTGGAAAAGCTTATATCAAAGCAGTTTGCTCTTCGTAATACCATACTTCCCCTGTCGCGTGAAGGGAGCATTCTCACCTGTGTCATGTTTGATCCTCTCGATTTCATGCTTATCGATGAGCTTCGAAAGATAACAGGCCTGGAAGTAAACCCCGTTGTTGCAACAAAATCTGATATCGTCAGGTCCATTGAGGAATTCTACGGCGGTCTTGAAATGATCAAAAAAGAGATTGCCAAACCCCATACCATCGGTGAATCTGACCTCAAGACAGCCGGGGGTGATGAGGAATCACTGAGCATTGACAACATTATTTCACGCGCGAAAGCGGCGCCCGTTGTCAAACTTGTCGATCTCATGATTTGGCAGGCCATCAATAAACGGGCTTCTGATATCCACATCGAACCCTTTGAAGACCGGTTTTCTCTCCGGTACCGTGTGGACGGAAAACTCTATGAGATACCGCCGCCGCCAAAGCACCTCTTTTTACCCATTGTTTCCCGTATCAAGATACTCTCCAAGCTTGACATCGCGGAGCGGCGTCTTCCCCAGGACGGCGCTTTTATGGTCAAACTCGAAGACCGCAACATCGATATACGGGTATCTGTTCTCCCCACGCTTTACGGCGAAAAGATCGTTATGAGGATCCTCGATAGAAGCGGCGTTATTTTAGAGCTTAATGAGATGGGTTTTGAACCCGATGACCTCGCGAAACTGAGACAGGCCATGTTCTGTCCCTACGGCCTTATTTTTCTCACAGGACCTACAGGGAGCGGGAAATCGACAACCCTCTATGCGATCCTTCAGGAAATAAAGTCTTCTGAAAAGAACATCCTCACCGTGGAAGACCCTGTTGAATACAGACTCGACGGGGTAAATCAGGTGCAGGTTAAGCCCGAGATCGGCCTCACTTTTGCACACACATTGCGGAGCTTTCTCCGTCAGGACCCAGACATCATGCTCGTCGGCGAAGTAAGGGACCTCGAGACGGCGGAGATCTGCGTCCGCTCGGCATTGACAGGCCACCTTGTGTTGAGCACACTCCACACAAATGACGCGCCATCAGCCGTGACAAGACTCATCGATATTGGTTTGGAACCCTACCTGCTCGCGCCGACGCTCCTCATTGTCGTGGGTCAGAGGCTCGTGCGAAAGCTTTGCCCGGAATGCAAGGAAGCATATAAACCAATGAAGGAAGAGCTTGGTAACGTAAAGATCAACGCCGATACCATTTACAGGCCGAAGGGTTGCCCGGCGTGCGGACAGACGGGTTATAAGGGCAGAACGCTCATTGCCGAGATTATGCCCACCTCACAGGAGTTGAAAGAAACCATGG
>JAGSYM010000019.1 GCA_018262395.1 Nitrospirota bacterium
TAAGTATCTTAAACGCCATTGTCTCCCCCTGGAAATACCATGTAAAAAGTGGTCCCTTTATCTTTCTGACTGTCCACCAGTATCTCGCCCTTATGCTTTTTTATGATATTAAATACAATCGCAAGTCCAAGCCCCGTGCCCTTGTCTTTGGTGGTAAAAAACGGCTCAAAGACCTTTTCCATCTCCTCCGGCGTCATTCCTTTTCCGGTATCTGATACCCATGTTTTTATCGCGTCACGTTCCTTTGCCAGGGTAACGATTATATCGCCCTTGCCGCCCATCGCCTCAACAGCATTGGTAAAGAGGTTTATAAAAACGCGTTCGACCTGTTCCTGGTCAGCCTTCATGAGAATGTTGTCATCATGGCTGTTTAAAACAAAATTGATCTGTTCCATATTCACGGTGACCCTCAGGAGTTTGTGGACATTTCTGATGAGTTCGTTAAGGTCAATGGCCCTGAGGACCGGTTCCTTTCCCCTGGCGTACTCCAGAAGGTCAGCGACAATGCCTTTTACCCTGATGGACTGACCTATAATATCATTAAGCGTCTCTTTAACCAGGGGAGAACAATTATCTTTGACCTCCTTCTGAAGGACCTGGGCGGAGAGATATATATTATTGAGAGGATTATTAAGCTCATGGGCTACACCGGATGCAAGGGTGCCGATAGCAGCAAGCTTCTTGCTCATAAGAAGTTCTTTGTTCTTTGTATCGAGTTCCTCATCCCTCTCTACCAGCTCTTCTTCCATGTCATTGAATTTCCTGATGAGCATGCCGACTTCGTCTTTGCCCCACTTCTCAGCAGGTACAGAAACCAGAGAGAACTGCCCCTTGCCGGTTTTTTCGACAATGTCGATGACCAGACCTAAACGCTTAACCACTGTGTTGCTTATATAAAAGAGCGTACCAATGCCGACAATGAGAAAAAGAGGGAAGAATATTAGTATTGCCATCTGTGAAAGCGAAATCGTCTTTTCAGCATTTTGCCGAGCGATCCTGTCCAGTTCCTTTGATATATTGATTATCTCTTCACCGCTTTTTCTGAGGTCTGCTATCTCCTGCTCAAGTTGACGGAGACTTGTTACTGCCGGATTCCCTTTGTCCAGCCGGAATGCCCTGACGAGGACATCAGCATTAATGGCAGGACGCTCCAAAAAGGTAGCTTCAATGAGAGGGAAAAACTTTACATGCCCCATATGAAGTGGCTTGATCGCTTTAAACTCACGCTGAAAGTCCCAGTATAAGGACTCTATCCCTTTGAGCATTTTTTCATACTCGATTATTCTGTTCTTGAGGGCGAGGAGTCTGCCTGTGCGGTCAAATTGGCTGCTTTGCCCGAGGATGTCTTTGAGCTCCGCGACGTAATTGTAGACCCTGTCAAGTTCTTTCAGGTCTCCGTTTAGGAAAAAGTTTTTTTCATGCCTTCTTAGCTGCAGGGACTTGCTTCTGACTGTGTCTGTTATCTCAAGGTTCAGTATCTCCTTTTTTATCTCGATAAAATTGACATATTCAAATGCTGCAAGAATGGCGATGATGAAAGCGCTTATAAAAAAACTGACGATTATCTTTTTTTTCAGAGACATAACACCTTATATTATCACCAAGCATAAAAAATAAAACAGAGAGGCCATCGCTAATATCGCTAATCCCCTGTGTGTATCTTTACTTCCGGCCTATTGAGTCCAAAAACAGCGCCGTTGATGCAATCCCGATAGGTTGGTAATCTCCCAACGCAGTCAGTCCCGATTTTTCCTCAGGCTTCTTTTGGGTATAGGCGGTTCACGATCTCTGCAACGTCGTCAAGCCACTCATTTCTTTGCTGGACCGTACTGGTAACTATTTCGGCAAACATTCTTCTATGGAATTCATTTACTCCGCACAAGCCAAAGATGCAGTTTTTCCAGATGGTCTCAAGAGGGTCTCCGAACACTTTTAGTTCCCTGTCTCCCGGAGTATTTGAGGTATTGAAAACAAGCGCTGTCTTTGCCTTCAACAAACCGTTTGGGACACCCTCGCCTGAATCCCCTTCCAGGAATTCGTAGGCAACTCCGGGTCTCATTACCCTATCAATCCATCCCTTTAAAATTGCAGGCGGCTGCCCCCACCAATTGGGGTGAACGACAACAATACCGTCTGCATCCGCGATTTCGGCACAATGGCTTTCAATATCATCCGGTATGGAGGCAGCTTTAGAAATTTCTTTAGCAGATAAAATCGGGTCGAAGTTCTCTTCATATAAATCATGAAAATATACTACATGACGGCTTTGCTTCAGCGCCATGACAGCGGTTTCCGCTATGGCATGGTTAAAACTGGACTTATTGGGATGGGCAAGTACCACTGATATTTTCATGTTTTATTCCTTAGTTGTCTGCTGTTTGAAGGCGACTGCTTTAAAAAAAGTATAACAAAAGGTGCCGTCATCTTCCGTTGTCCTGTAAAGGTCCTTGATGCCCCTGTCGAAGACCTGCTCCGGAATCAGTCCGGCCTTGAGGGCTGATTCGCGGACACCTTCAATCATTGCAGTAAATGTCTTCTTAGTAAAATCCTCGACAAGCGCCGGCCTGCTGGAATCAACATAGACCATTCGCGGAGATACATGGACCGGGTCGTATCCCGCTTTACAAAGCAGCGGGTATAGAGCCCTCCCCATATTGGCATTGCCGCCTGCTCGCCGCTGAAGTTCGACCTGGCTCTGTATTGCCTTCTGCGCCGCTTCACTATCAGGATGGAAATAGGCCGAGCCGTGGTCGCCCTCGATAACCGTGATGGTGCCGCCAGGCTTGATGACTTTCTTCAGGCTGACGAGAGCGCCGATCGGGTTTGATAGATGTTCCAGTACAAAGCAAAGAAAGACATGGTCAAAAGCTGCTGCCTCAAAAGGCAAATCAAAAATGTCCGCCTGCCGGAAATTCACGTTTGTTATTCCTGCAGCCTTAATCTTTTCCCTGGCCTGGGAAATAGATGATTCAGATATATCAACTGCAGTGATGGCTGCATTTGGACTGTTTTTTGCAAGCGTCAAGGTTTGCGCGCCTATTCCGCAGCCTGCCTCCAGAACTCGACTTCCTTCTGAATATAAAGTATCAGAGTGCAGCAGTTCGACAAGCGTTGACGCCTGGTCTTGCAGACGACGGCTCTCCCGTTGGTCGTACCCATGGACATATTTTTTTTGCATTCTTTCCTCCTGTGCTACTCGTTTGATTCAAAAGGCATCAATTTGAGATTGCCTGAAATTTCCGACCTGACACTCGTGCGCCAATATTTGTTTTCATTCGACTACCCTCCCGTTTAATAATGACTCTCTAATCTTTATTCAAAATCACATCAACCATGGTTTTGCGTGGTTGACAGAAGAGCTTTTTGACCTGCTCTTTGTATTGTTGGGGCGTGACATGTTCCTCATGAGTGCCGACAACTATTTTGATATTCGGAAAGGCCTCTTCAAGGGTTAGCTTATATTTTTCTTTGAAAGAACAAAGTTCCTTCATGCAGTAAGTGAAATGGATAGTATCGACCCTGAAGTCGGTCAGAGCCCTTATCCTTTGCAGCAGTTTGTCCGGGCCTGTAAACGTAGGACAGCGGGGCAATTGATAATACCCGCCAGCGTCAATTTCTCATCTTCGGGATAGTCGCAAAAGGTCCCTTTCCTCTTCCTGAAATCGGTCCAGACAGGACACGGAGGAACACCCCAATTCCTGCGTGGCGTTAGAACAAGTCAGAATTCCTATGCGGGCCATCTTTCACCTCCGGTTATTTATTAATGACTCTCTCTATCAAGAAGCGTCCCTCGCCTTCAGCTCTGTTTCGATCTCCTCAATCTGTTTCTGATACTTCCTGCACTCTTCCTCGAATTCGGTCTGCATGTTGTGTGCCATTTCAGCGCCTATATGGACTGTGGTCTTTCGGAAGGTAAATGAATGCATGTCCTCGAAATCGCAGAGGTTGTCCTTGAGACGATGAAGTTCGGCCACCAACTCTTCGACTGTCATCTCCTCCGGTTTTTTGTCCATTATTTTATAATTCCTTCGGAGTCTTTCAATGCCTTTTCAATGTCCTCCAGAAGATCATCGACATTTTCTATTCCGACTGAAAGCCTCAAAAGGGAGGGGGTTATCCCGGTCCTCTTTCTTTCAGCCTGCGTCATTCTTGCATGTGAGGTAACAGCCGGGGCGCAAATAGTGGTCTCGATTCCGCCCAGGCTGACCGCAGGCTTGATAAGCCTCAGGCTCTTCACAAAAGCCTCGGCATTGACAACAGGCTCGAAAGACAGCATGGCTCCGAAGCCATCCATTTGGGCTTTGGCGATTTCGTAGTAAGGTGAACTCTGCAATCCGGGATAGTTCACTTTAGCGATTTTAGGATGCGCCTCCAGATAATTCGCGATCCTATTGGCATTTTCAGACTGGCGCTCGACCCTGACCGCCAAGGTTTTCAGACTCCTCTCGATCAGGTAGCACGTTAGCGCGTTGACGCTCCCTCCCAGGTGCCGGGCCACCGCACGAATCAGTTCTGCCTTCTTCTGAGTTGTAACAGCGGCCCCGAAGCACAGATCACTGTGGCCGCCGAGATACTTCGTGCCGCTGTGCACTACGACATCTATGCCGAGGCTTAACGGGTTTTGGCATATGGGCGTGGCGAAGGTGTTATCGATAATGGTCACCGCGCCTGTCCGGCGGGCGAATTCGGCGATCTTTCTAATATCGACAGCGCTCAACAGCGGGTTTGTCGGGGATTCGATAACAATTGCCGTTGTATTTTTCCGTACACACTGACATATTGAATCGGCGTCTGTTGCCGCAAAGGAGTATTCTACTTCAAATTTCCCAAAAAGGTCTGTCGCAAACGCATGCGTTCCCCCATAAAGCTCGTCCATCATTACTACATGGTCTCTGGCCTTGGCGAAGGCGAGTATCGCTGTGCTAATTGCGGCCATTCCTGAGCTGAAGAGCACGCCGTCTTCCGCTCCCTCCAGTGCCGAAATTTTCTCGACTACCGCCTTCTGATTCGGCGTGTTGAAAGAGCGGGGATAGGGGACATCTCCGCCTCCGAGATAGTTGAAAGCCGATGATGGATAAACAGGACTGTTTACCCCGCCTGCGATAGTGTCTTCTAAATTGCCGCTATGGATGCATTGTGTCTCTTTTCTCATTTTCATACCTCCTGATCTGCTGGTTGTATCTCAATTATAATTGAACAATTTCCTTTGGCTCAAAATTGGTTTTCATTTTCCAGACTGAGGCAACACCATTTCTTATCCTGTAAAAGGCGAGAGGTTCATATCCTGACAGTATCAGTCGCCGGTTGACTTTTAACATAAAAGAAAGTATAAAACAATCGACCTCGCTGAAACCAATCTCTTTTATCGCCTTCAACTGGCTCTCCAGGGTATCGGGCTTGTTTTCCCCGAGATCTTTGTACCTTTTAATGATATTTTCAGAAGGTTCATCTTCCACACCCAAAGTCGACTTCATATCTTACATCCACTCCTGCCACAATTTCATATACCACCGATTTATGAAGGATCGCAGAAGGCTGAACATCCGCCTTCGTTCCACGATATAAATGTCGGAGAAGTCTTCGGACGCTATGCAAACATAGCATTGTACCTTCAAAAACAGTTCGGCCTGGATTATAAAAAGTTCCTTCAACAAACGGTCGCTGTCAATATGACCTTTTTCGAAAAATTCGCTGAAATGACATAATATATTCTAGGGCCTGTCTATAGATAAGACTCAGTAATCCAGTCCAAGAACATATCAGAGTGTCCAGGGTTGCGGACCAGCTTATTAAATATTGACATTTTAATGAGGGTGATTTCTCACCACTGGCATCACTGACAGGTTAATATGCATCGATTCGGACGTGGATTGTGACACGAATTGGTTTTACTTGCCAAATTTTGTCAGTTTTCTGCAAGCGTTTTCTGCAAGCAGAGAAGGTTTATGGAGTTTCTTTTGTCGTTCCTGCGAAAGCCTTAATCCGGTGTTTTCAGTTGCATTGGGCAATGAGTTGTCCCTGGAATCATTGCAAGTCACTGATTTTATTGGTTAAAAGTGTAACTTTCTGCTACAGTTTGCAAAAATATGTGTCAATTAGGTACAGGCGTTAAAAGCTTTTTAGCCATAATACCTCTTGATTAAATGCAATTCTTTCGGCAAATAAGACCCATTTTTTTAACATTTCTCTGGTTGGACAAGCCCGATCCTCATCTAATATGACCACTTATATTTATTAAAAGGATAGAAATTTCTTTACAGTTTTCAAAAGTGTGTGTCAATTTGATACAGGCTTTAAAAGTTTTTTAGCCATAATACCTCTTAATTAAATTGATGATAAGCAATTCTTTCGGCAAATAAGACCCATTTTTTTAACATTTCTCTGGTTGGACAAGCCCGATCCTCATCTAATATGACCAATTATCTTTATTAAACGGATAGATATTCCTTTCATCACAATCTAGAGTCTGCATACCGATAACAACTGGACAATATAACAATGAGTGAGCAGATTTGGCATGGAGCTTGCATTTGTTTGTCATTATGTTTATATCAGGCAACGGACAAACAGCGCATCACAATCTAGAGTCTGTATGTCCGATAACAACTGGACAATATTTAAAAATGAGTGAACAGATTTGGCATGGAGCTTGCATTTGTTTGACAACAATATGTTTATAGCAGGGTGGACAAATAGTTGTAGGCTGTGATAGTGTTTTTTAAATATTAAAATTTATTTTCTGGATGGGCATTGTCCATCACCATCTCATGAAGAAAGGAGGGAATAAAAATGAAGGAAAAACTCTTGGGGTTTCTCAGAGATGAGGAAGGTGCGACTGCCGTTGAATACGGTATTATGGTTGCAGCGATCGCAGCTGTTATCATTTTAGTTGTACTTGCAGTAGGGAAGAAGACTAACAACGCATTTCAAAATGTAAACGGCGCAATGCCGTTCTAATGCGTGCTAAGCATTGAAGCTGTAAGAGGTCTTAAAAATGGCCGGGTGCCTTTACACTTACCTGATGATAAGTGGAAGGCACCCATTGATTATGAAAATGTAAATCATCTCAAAGCCCTCGCTTTTCTTATGCGTGAGGGGTACAAAAAAGAAACGAAGCATAACTAAATGCATATGGAATATTTTTCACAGCTTATTTTGATGCTTATACTGGTTATCGCTGCTATATCTGATATCCGGTTTCAAAAAATACCTAACTGGCTTACCTTTCCGACCATGATAGGGGCAATTATCTATAACACGTCATCCATGGGCGTCTCGGGTTTCCTTTTCAGCAGTGGAGGAATATTTGTCGGAATAGCAGTGATGTCTTTGCCTTATCTCATGGGAGGAATGGGCGCCGGTGATGCAAAACTCATGGGAGCAGTTGGCGGATTGCTTGGTCCTAAGGGCATCTTTATTGCATTTCTTCTGACCGCCCTAATCGGCGGGATATACGCCATGATCGTTCTTACTCTTTACGGCAGCCTGAGAGAGACTTTGCGGAGATATTGGCTTCTCTTGAAAACATTTTTTCTAGCAAGAAAACTCATTTACATTCCTCCCTCTGAGCATGAGAAAAAGCCCCGTTTGCGGTACGGTGTCGCGATAGCTCTGGGGACAATAATAGCTATGGTCATAAAAAATACGTTATATTCTATGTTAAATTTCCTTTAGATCAGGAGGTATTATTATATGGAGAAATACAGACCGATGCTCTTGCTGACAGCTGCAGTGGTTATTGCACTGATAACCAGCGTCATGGCGTACAAATGGATAAAAAAAGAGACTGATGTAAAGGAAGCTGCCCTTCAGACTCAGCCCGTTGCTGTAGCGGCTACGGACCTTTCTTGGGGAACGGCTCTGAACAAAGAGATGATCAAGACCACGCCTTTTCTGAAGGGGAGTCTGCCTGAGGGTGCATACTTTACCGATGCAGCTTCCCTTGAAGGCAAGGTCCTGATAATGCCTGTCAAGGCAAATGAACCGATTCTGAGATCGAGTCTTGCACCTGAAGGCATTACTACCGGAGGCGTTGCCGCAGTTGTTGACCCCAAGAAGCGTGCCATGGCCGTAAAGGTCGACAAGGTCATCGGCGTTTCGGGTTTTGTCCACCCAGGCAACAGGGTAGATGTGCTCGTGAGCCTTCAAAGACCTGGAAAAGATAATAATCCCATAACCAAGATCGTCCTTCAGAATATACCTGTCCTTGCCTCCGGCACTGAAATGGAACAGAAAGGCAAAAACGAGAAGCCTGTTGCTGTTGATGTGATCACCCTGGAACTGACACCTGATGAAGCTGAAAAACTTGCCCTCGCAACATCGGAAGGCAAGATACAGTTGGCCTTACGGGGCTATAGCAGCAGTGAAGAGGTCACGACGCGCGGAGCAACGATATCGACTCTGCTCTCAGGCCAGTCTACTGAGTCCGGTCCAGCGGTAAAAGTGACGGCCGCGCCGAAAAGACCAACGAGAAGTGTAGCTAAGACAGTTGCGGTCGCAAAACAGGATACAGGTATCCATATCGTGGTCTTGAAGGGCAGCAAAGAATCTGTCGAGACATTTAAGGCGGGCCAGCAATGATCTGTGAGGGAACAGTTAAGGAGCGCCGTTCATTTTTTACATATTTTAGGAGGGAATTAATGGACATAAAGAAGACCGTTTCAAGTCTTATCGCTGCGATCATTATCTTCATCTTCACATCCTTATCCTATGCTTCCCAAGCCGCGGTCCCCGTTCATGTGGCAATCAATAAAGGGACGATTGTTACCATAAAGGAGCCGAGCAAGCGCGTTTCAATCTCCAATCCTGATATTGCTGAATTAAACCTAATTTCGCCGACCGAGCTGCTTATTAACGGGAAGAAGGTTGGGAACACCACCCTCATAGTATGGGATACGCAGGGGAAGACCACTTTTTTTGACGTCATGGTGACCGGTGACATAAACCAGTTGCAGGACCAGATTAAGGCGGTCGCGCCCCATGATGATATCAGGGCGGAAATGGCAGTCGATACCATAGTCCTTTCGGGCCATGCAAAAAACCAGCAGACAATTGATAGAGTAGTCAAGCTTGCACAGGCCTATGCTGTTGCCTCTGAGATCAGTACCGAGACCAGCTATGTGGACGGAGTGGCAAAGGAAACGTCTAAGTCCTCAGGCAAGGTCATCAACCAGATAACGATTGCAGAGGCACAGCAGATCCTGCTTGAGGTGAGGGTCGCGCAGCTAAACAAGACAAAGATGAAGGAATTCGGTCTCAGTACATTGATCAGGGGCAGGACCGGCGAGGGTTTCTCCAATCTTGTAGGTGCCCCATCAGGCCAAGTTGATACCGAGAATTTCATAGGTATGCTTGACAGTACCGAAGGTGAGGGGATAGAAGGCCTTGTTCCCGGGTTAGCTGGAATTAAGCCTCTCGATCCTTTTCAACTTGGTGTTTCCTATTTTCCCGCCGGAATAGGAGCGGTCCTCAAGGCGCTCAGTTCAAAAGGTTTTGCGAAAGTGCTCGCAGAGCCGAATCTGACTGTCAGGAGCGGGGAGAAAGGCAATTTCCATGTAGGCACGCGCTACCCCATTCAGACTGTCACAGGGACC
>JAGSYM010000216.1 GCA_018262395.1 Nitrospirota bacterium
CCCTTGAAGAAGAGGGGAAGGGTGAAAGGTGTTCTTAATGAAAACAGCTTTAACCATAGCCGGCTCTGACCCGACAGGCGGAGCAGGATTACAGGCAGACCTGAAGGTGTTCAGGTCATTCAATCTGCATGGCCTCTCTGTTGTATCTGCCGTTACTGTGCAGAATACCCTGGGAGTAAATGCCGTCTTTCCTGTTGATAAGGAGACTTTTGAAAAACAGCTCAGAATCCTTCTTTCGGATATCAGACCGGATGCCGTCAAAATAGGGATGCTCTTCAGCAAATGGTCTGTTGATATTCTTGCAGAGATTTTCTCTGATAAGACATTCAGGAACATCGTTATCGACCCGGTCACCATCTCCTCATCCGGAATGAGCCTCGTTGATGAGGGGACACTCGAACTCATACGGTCTGCGCTTTTCCCCTTATCCCGCGTTATAACGCCCAACATCTATGAAGCAACTGTCCTTACGGGGATTATGATCGATGAAAAGACCGGTATGGAGGAAGCTGCGAAAGCTCTTAAATCCATGGGGCCGGAGGTCGTTGTCATCACCGGCGGACATCTTGAGGAAAAAGCCGTAGACCTTTACTTTGACGGAGTGTCCCACTATATTGAGGGCCAGAAATTGAAGGGAGAGTACCACGGCACCGGATGTGCATTTTCTTCAGCAGTAACTGCCCTGCTTGCCCTTGGTCACTCCCCGCTCGAATCCGTACAAAGGGCAAAAGAGTTTGTCTTTCATGCAATAAAAAAGGCATACCATCCCGGGAGCGGAATGGGCATGCTTTATCTTTAACTATTTTGTTAAGGGAGGCACTATGGGAAACAATCCTGAGAAAAGAAAAATTGATCCTGCAAGGATGCAGGTACTGAGAAGTCTTCCGGTGGAAATCAAGCAGTCATTGACCAAAGAAGAGGTCGATGCCTTTCTCTGCGATGATGTCTGGCCGGATTCGCTGCGGGAAAAGCTGAAAGACTATTTCGTGGATGAAAAGTAAGACATTTTTCCAATGTCAGGCGTGCGGCTACACAAGCCCCAAATGGCTCGGCAAATGCCCTGACTGCGATGCGTGGAACAGCTTTGCTGAAGAGAAGAAAGAGGCTGCCCCGCGTCACGCATCCCTGACACCGCGTTATGGCAAAGCAGAACCCCAGACGCTGAGTTCCATCAGACCTGCATCCGAACAGCGCACATCTTCCGGCATCAGGGAACTCGACAGGGTTCTCGGCGGCGGGCTCGTGGCAGGCTCGGTGATCCTTGTCGGTGGTGATCCGGGGATAGGGAAATCCACCCTGCTCCTGCAGGCTATCTCAGGCATTGCGAAAAACTCCGGCAAAGGACTGTATGTCTCGGGAGAGGAATCCCCGGAACAGATTAAAATCAGGGCTGAGAGGCTTTCGATAGATTCAGATGAGATAATTCTCCTTCCGGAGACCTCCCTCGAAGCCGTCATTCATGCGGCAACAAAAATTGTTCCAACCGTTATGGTCATAGATTCCATTCAGACTGTTTATACTGAAGAACTTGTCTCCGCACCAGGTTCCGTCAGTCAGGTACGGGAATGTGCCGCAAGGCTGATGCTCTTCGCAAAAAAGTCTGATATCCCGGTATTCCTTGTGGGGCATGTTACCAAGGAAGGAGCGATTGCAGGCCCCCGGGTCCTTGAACATATTGTGGATACCGTCCTCTATTTTGAAGGCGACAGGGGACACTCCTACCGCATCCTGAGAACAGTAAAGAACAGGTTCGGGTCGACGAATGAGATCGGTATTTTTGAGATGTCGGACTCAGGACTCCTGGAGGTCGATAACCCATCAGAGCTATTCCTCCTCGAGAGACCCCTGAATGTACCTGGGTCAGCCGTTGTCGCGAGCATTGAAGGTACCCGCCCGCTTATGGTCGAACTCCAGTCATTGGTCTCCCGGACAAATTTCGGGATGCCGCGAAGGACAACAATCGGGGTTGATTTTAACAAGGTGAACCTGCTCGTTGCAGTTCTTGAAAAAAAGATCGGCTTCCAGCTCGGAGGCATGGATATCTTCGTGAATGTTGTCGGGGGGCTCAAACTCATCGAGCCTGCTGTTGATCTTGGGATTATCACCGCAGTTGTTTCATCCCTCAGGGATATGCCGGTCGATCCGCGACTCTTTGTATTCGGCGAGGTCGGCCTGTCAGGTGAAGTACGGGCTGTTGCCCATTCAGAAACCCGTCTGAAAGAAGCGGCGAAAATCGGTTTCAGGAACTCCGTTATCCCGGTCGGAAATGCTGAAAAGATACGGGGTAACTTTGGTTTGAACATAACAGGAGCACGAAATGTGGAAGAATGTCTCGACGTTATTTTTCGTTAGCACCCTTCTCATCCTTTATTCCTGCTCTGTCAAACGGGCTGAACTGCCTGTCTACCAAGCTGGTGAAGTACGGGAAGTGCTTTCCTCAAGAAAGGGCATTTCGACCATCGAAACGACATTTTCGATAACCTTTGAGAAGGACGACACGGAGATGAAGGGAGACGGTGCGCTTAACCTTTCCCAAAACGGTGACCTGTCGATGCGCCTCTATTCATTCGGGTTTCTCGCGTTCGAAATGACCGCGCACAACGGCATCATAAAAAGCAATCCGCCGGTCGACAGAAACAAGGGAATTATCCTTTCATCCGGCCTGAGGGACTGTCTCTTCTGGTGGGATATTCAGGACTTTAGCGTGGAAGAGGATGCGGGCGGTTACCTTCTGAAAAACATGTCAAGATCGCTCTGGATAAACAGGGAAACCATGCTTCCTGTAAAACAGGTAATCTCGCTTGAAGATGGCAGGGAACTTATGATCACCTATGAAGATCCTGATTACGCCGGTACCCTTTGGTATCCCTCAAAAATCAGGATAGAGCTGGCCCGTTATGCGGTGACACTGAACATCAGGGAGATATCATTCCTTCCCGGAGTTCAGTCCGAGATCAACCGCGACCGTCCTGATGACCGAACTTTCTATAGCCTCTGCTTTGGACAGGTACCCTTCAAGAAGGGCATTATCGCAAACAGTATTGATGAGCCGCGGAGTTCCGTTCGTGCACCCGAATATAAACCGTACCGCCTCCTCTGAAAAAATTTCCCTGCTGCTGCCTGCAACAGAGAGCCTGTGCTTTATGTAATCTCTTGTATCCTTTTCAGAAAATTCCTTTAACCTGATCTTCACCGCCACCCGCTGTTTGAGCGGCTCGTCAAGGGAAAGGACATCTTCAAGCTCGGGCAATCCGAAAAAAACAATATTGATCATTTTCCCGCCGGGCATCTCCATATTCAGAAGCCCCCGGAATTCTTCCATGATCTCCCGGGAATTAAGCATCTGCACTTCATCAATCATCACGACAGCCGTCTTCTTCTCCTCAATAATCTCATGGAGTCTCCGGTAAATCTGCGAGAGCAGTTCCACCTTGTTCTCCTTGACATCTCTCACGCCAAGCTGTATGGCAAGCTTTTTGAAGAGCCATTCTGAACTCACACTGGAATGGACAAC
>JAGSYM010000217.1 GCA_018262395.1 Nitrospirota bacterium
TCACCTATCCATAACCTATTTTGACCAGGAGTATGAGAATCTGATTACAACAAACCCAATGACTTTTACCGCCGCCAACGTTGAAGAGGCAACGGTGAAAGGTCTGGAAGCGAGTCTTTTGTTAGCAGTGAATGACCATGTGAGTATAAAAACAGGGTATACATACCTCGATACGGAAGACAGGCAGACCGGGAAACAACTACCTCTCAGGCCGCAGGATAAACTGAATCTTGCTGTAGACGTATCAATCAAAGATTTCACGGTTATCGCCGATTACACTTTTGTCGGAGAGAGGTTCGATTCTTCAGTTAAGAGGACTCTGTCATCGTATTCAATCGTCACTATGAGCAGTAGTTACAAAGCGTCAAAGGGATTGACCCTTTTTGCAAGAATAGAAAATCTCCTTGACGAAGATTATGAAGAGACAGGAAGCTTTGGGACTCCGGGATTTTCTTTTTACGGAGGAATAAGGGTATCTCTTTAACCCGAAAAGTGCAGATGTTGATCAACGTTTGCACTTTCAGGTTCAGGGGAAAATCCGATCGACTGCATTTATGATAGTATCGCGTGCTCCTTTATCAAACAATATCTCTGCGTGATTACAATCGAAATAATAATGTTCACCCGCCCAGGGTATTTTTGAACTCTCGGCAGATACGAGCCCATCACCCTTACCCTTTTTCATTTCATCCGGATAGAGAGGCTCCGGGATAATCCTCTCAAAAATCACAGGAAATGAAAGCGTTGAAAAATTGAAAAGTACGGGGTTTATTCCGCCGGCAGAGACATAGGAAACGCCCGCGAGAGGCTCATCATGCAAGGATTGAAAGAAATGTGATTCCGGTAGCAGTTCCTGTAATGCCCTGCTTGTGAGAAATTCGCTGATTCGTTTTAATGAGCGAGCTGCGTTACTTTTGTCGCTGTTCGGCATTAACGGACTGATCACGGAACCAAGAGGTGAAAAATACTGGGCTACCTTTGCAATAGCACTCCCTTTGTGGGGAGTAGCAATCGTTATCAGGCCGTTGACCGGCGTGTCTGTTTTCGAAAGATATTGCCGTCCAATAAGTCCTCCCCGGCTATGTCCAATCAGGATGATTCCTATATCTGTCATGCCACGTGCGATCTTGATTATTGCAGTTAATTCCGGAAGGACAGAATCTATCGGTCCCGCAGTTCTCTTCTGGCTCCAGGTAATTACAGGATAGTCTCTGTTCCTGAGGTCATGGAACAGCGTATGAAGGACGCGGGGGCTTTCTGACACATATCTGCCAACGAGGATTTTAAGCGGGAACATGCCACCGAGGATACGGGCTTTGAGAGGGGCTACCCATATATTTTTGTCCATCCCGAGGCCATGAATCAATACGATTACGGGCTTCCCCGGACTTCCTGGAGAGGAAACGATATCTAAGTCCATCTCATGATAATCTGACCGGCAGCCTTCCCTCAAGCCTGCATGACCCTTTTAACCATTTTACGACCGTTTCCTGGGCTTGATCAGTTGCCTCATATGCAGCTATCAGCGCATCAGATTCCGGGAAATGCCGCAACACATAGGGATTGCCAAAAGAAATGACAATGGATGTTCTCGTGCGTCTGATCAGATTACAAATTCGATTTTTGTCATCCTCACTGATTCCTGAGCTTCCTTTCCATGCAGCAACACTTGTAAATATAGCGATAATGGCAATCGAGTTACGGAGATCCGGGGTGGCACCGATATCATGGAGCATCCAAACATTGGTTGAGAGTCCTTTGAGAGGAGAACTCTGAGAAGGTTCTTCATCTCCGGCCATGAAGATATGAATATTCTGCCCATCATCAACCGAGGCGATGCCCGGCATACCTTTGACGAGAGTTACAGACTTATCGGTAATCTGTTCCGAGAGTTTAGCGTGTGCCTGATAATCAACATCATGCATCCCTATATTCCGCAGTTTTTCTTTGCTCTTCAAAACCCGGATCAGAGCATTGTCTATCCGATCTTCGTGAAGCCGTCCCGACAGAATGGCTGCCAAGAGTGTGTTCACCACCTCATCAGGTTTAGCAGGATGCAATAAAATATCAACCCCCGCATTGAGGCACCGGACTTCAACATCAGGAATATCATTGAGCGCATGCATCGTCAGTGCATCTGTCAAGATAAGGCCATCAAATCCAAGAGTGCTCCTCAGCATTGAATGTATTTCCGTCGAAAGGCTTGCCGGCTTCGTGTCGATTGCCGGTATGCTCAGGTGGCCGATCATAATACTGCTGATACCTTGATCAATAACGGCTCTGAACGGGATAATATCGGTGCTGATCAATTCTTCATAGGACTTATTGATGACAGGTAGTGAGATATGCGAGTCAATTGAGGTATCACCGTGTCCCGGAAAATGTTTGGCGCAACTTAGGAGATCAGCCTTCTCCAATATCGTTATATACTTTAACCCGAACCAGGCAACGACCTCCGGGTCATCAGAAAATGCTCTCGTGCAAATAATAGGGTTATCCGGATCCTGATTCACGTCAAGGACAGGGATTAACGGCATATTTATACCGACGTTTATGGCTTCATCGGCAACCGAGTGTATTGCTTTTTCGAGGATTGCAACGTCGTATGGGTTGTCCCTGTCGATAGCTGCAGCCATTGCCATCTGGCACGGAAAGAGGGTACTCCCCTGAATCTGCTGGCCTACTCCCCGTTCGATATCTGAGGCGATAAATAAGGGTATTTCTGAGATTGTCTGCAAAGTATGGACAAAGTTCTTCACCTCATCTTTCCTGCCACCAAAAATAATAAATCCACCAAGGCCGTTCCGAACAAGCTGAAAAATCCTGTCCTGATAGTGCGGGATCGGAATTTTTTCTCCGTCAAGCCTGCTGATAATGAGATGATAGAGCCTTTTTTCCAATGCAGCGTTGATAATGCTCGTGTCGGTTAGCATAGAGAAGTCTATCAAATTGCTTTTTCGATGGCAACCGTGATCAAAATGTTTTGGTTGAGCCAATCATCATTTTGGTAATATGTTACATATCAATTTTTTTATAAATTTTATTTACAAATTCTTTAATTTATGGTATTTTGTACTATGTTGACTTACATAAATGAAAATCCGACACGGGAAAAGATCATTTTCCTTCTCAAAAAGAACGGTCCTCTGTCGATTGAAGACCTTAGTAAAGAATTGCACATAACCTCCATGGGAATTAGACAACACCTGTTGTCATTGGAGAGAAAAGGCTACATAAATTATGTTACAAAAAGGCAGGGTATCGGAAGGCCTGCTTTTCTCTACCGTCTTACGGAAAAGGCGCAAAACCTCTTTCCTACAGTATATGACGAGTTTATTCTGGACACATTCAGAGACATTGAAAGCAATGAAGGAAAACAGAAGATAGAAGAACTGTTTCAGTGGCGGAAAAATAGATTTTTGAAGGACTTAAGAGAATCTTCGTTAGAGAAAAAAACTCTCCCCGACACACTATTCGCTATCACAAACCATCTTGACAGAAAAGGAT
>JAGSYM010000020.1 GCA_018262395.1 Nitrospirota bacterium
GCCCCGAAAATAATGACAAGCTCCGGATTGTGCTGCTGGATGAGATTGACATTCTGAAAAACAGCATCGGCCGTTCCCTGAAACCACTCCGGTCCCATACGCATCTGCGGTGGCACGACAGCCACGAAATGGTCTTTTACGACAGAGGACAGATTCCAGTGCATCCTCACATGTTCTATAAGAGATTGAGACCGGTATTGAACGAGGAGATAGAGGGAATAAATCTGGGAATTCACGAGGTTGCTCAGGACAAAGTCCACGATCCTGTACCTTCCGCCTATTGGAACAGAAGGCTTTGAACGGAATGCCGTCAAAGGGAAAAGTCTCTCGCCCTTCCCTCCCGCGAGAATGAATGCAAGAACTTTTGGATATGCCATTTCGCCTCCCTGAAAATGCGATTGTTACAATTGTATATTATGATCGGGGAAAATGAAACCTCTTCAACAGAACAGCGATGAAGTTCATCAAGAGTCCTGTTATTAAATGAACATTTATCAGAAAATCTCCCCTTGCCCCCCTTTACCAAAGAGGGGAACACACCCCTTAATCCCCTCTTCAGAGAGGGGAACTATTCGTCCCTTTGGATAAGGGCTACGACTCGTAGAGGAAGATAGGAGGGATTTTATAATAAATCTTATTATGAGACCATTAATATCTGGCCTCCCTGTTTATCAGAGAGACCTATCCTTCAGTCCCTCAGCAAGATCGACAAATCGTTGATCCTGCACAATCTCTTCAAGTGCAAGAGGAGTTTTCCGGACCCAGTTCGGATGTTCGTCAACTGTTCCGGGCAGATTCTGCTGATCCAGCGTGCCTATGATATCATCGAGACTCACGAGCAGCAGCTTACAGGGTGTCCTTGCAAGATACTGGTAGATGGAACTACAGAGTGCAGATGACATCTCCGTTATTCCTCCCTGGTCCGCCGGATAATCCTCAGAAATGATGCCATGAGACCTTAATGCCGCAATAATGAGTCCTTTATCTCTTTCCCTGTCATGTTTGAGTTGATTCCATACGTCATCAGGATATTTTCCTAAGTTTCTCCTGACCTCAATGTCTCTCCCTTTCCAGTATCCGTAAAGCGTCGGAAGGTCGTGGGTTGTTACGGCACACAGTGCCAGTTCAGGATACCCGTCCGGTGAGAGAAACGAAGGGTCCGGATAGTTCCGTTCAAAATAAAAAAGCCGGTAAGAAAGCATCCGATATCTTTTCAGTGTTTCCCTGACATTATCCCCCATAGTACCGAGGTCTTCAGCGATCACCATGGTCTTATTACGTACGCTCTCCAGTGCGATAATCCTGAGAAGGTCTTCATATGGCTGTTCAACATACGCACCGTCTTTGGGGGTCACGGTATCAGGGATCCAGAAAATTCTGAACAGGCCAAGGGCATGGTCTATCCTGATTGCACCGCCGTACTTCATATTCTTTTGAATCGTCCGGATGAATAATTCATATCCGGATTCTCTTAACTTTTCAGGAATCAAAGGAGGGAAACCCCATTCCTGACCATCAGGGCTGAAATCATCCGGAGGTGCACCGACATTCGCCTCATGGGCCATGACTTCTTTATAACTCCATGCATCGCTTCCCCCGCCAACCGACCCGACAGCAAGATCATAATAAAGGCCTATATCCATCTGAAGCCCCTGTGCCTCAAGATAAAGTGCCTTCATTTGCGTGTCAATGAGCCACTGGACATATTGATGAAAGAGTACTTCCCGGGCATGAGTTTTTCTGAATTTCCTGACTGCCTTTCCGTCCACGCTGTGATATGCTTCGGGCCACTCCTGCCAGGAAAAAACACCCCTTGTCCTATTCATGTATTCAAGTAAAACCATGAAGAGGGCAAAGGATTCGAGCGCAAGGCCTTCCTCCGAGACAAAACCTTGGAAATCTTTGCCCCGTCTTGTCTGTTTCGCGTAATGACTCTCGAAGAAGATATCGAATGCCTTCCTGAGGACCTTTTCCTTTATCGCTGCAACCTTTTCGTAATCGACAAACTCCTTTTCACGGAGTTCATCGATCTGATTCCCATATTTTTTCGATGATATGAATTTCTGCAGATCACCTGATTCTGCAACTTCTGGGATATTTTCTATATCGAGATACATAAAGTTCTTATACAGCCTGCTGATTGGAGCATACGGACTTACACCAAATGGTACCGAATTGGGAATAGCATGCAAGGGATTAATTCCCACAAAACTACCCTTCCAACCAGCAACCCACCTGAGGATTTCTTGCAGATCCGTGAAATCTCCTGCACCCCAGTTTCTGTTCGAATGCACTGCATAGAGACTTGTCGACAGACCCCAGACCTTTCGATCTTCAAGTTCGGGAGGAATGTAGCAGCAGTCCGGTGTTACGATTATTCTTGATCTCATGCGGAGCCTATTTGATCTGCCCGGGAATATTTTCTCCGGGTGTTTGCATTCCGCATCGAACGTGTAGTAGCCGATATCTCTGGGCTCCGTATCAGTGAGAAAAGCTTTGATGTACCGCTCACCGTCAAGCAATCGTGTCTCATGAATCCGGAGATCAGATCCGGATATAACCATATGCTTTTTTTCGTTCAAGAATGTCTTATTTTCGTTTTTTAAATACCACGATATGACAAGTCCGGATTCTTCATCTTCTTTGATCGGTATATAAACCGGAATAGAAAGAGTTTGATCATTGACAGAGACAACATGAACTGGGTCAACAAAGTCCCTCCATGGTCTCGACTTGTATTTGTGGATCTCGCGGATTATTGCTTCCGCTGAATCGATATTCAGCCCCATCGCCTTCAGAACTTCCTTCCGGGTTTCAATGGTTGCCGCATGTTTTTTGCCGAAGATATCCCAGTATTCGGGCACAATGCCGCAGAGCGCTGAAAGCTCAAGTATCAATCCGATCATATCATGCATGTCGTCATCTCCCCCTGTTATCTTCTCTATAATCAATATATAATACTCCAAATTCCGTACCTGCACATTTTTTGAGTGCATTAGCTACTTCAAAAAAGCGCAGGGCGTCTGAAAATTAAATATTTGGTTTCATTGTCATTTCCGCTTGTCGGGAATCCTTCTGATTCCCACATTAAAAAGAGGGCGAAAGGGGGTTGTTTTGAAGAAAGATTCCGGACGAACCGGAATGACACGCTTGGCATGTTGTAGCTACGGAGTAGTGTTATTCATTCTTATAGTAAGTCTTCTATACTCAATCACATCTGCCGCTGCTGAAACGCCGAAACGCATAATCTCTCTTGCCCCCAATGTAACCGAAATTCTCTTTGCCTTGGGACTCAATGACAATGTTGTTGGTGTCACCAGTTTTTGCGATTATCCGGAAGAAGCGAGGGATAAACCAAAGGTTGGTGGCATGTCCAATCCCTCATTAGAAAGAGTTGTTTCTTTAATACCGGATATGGTGATTATGACGACAGATGGGAATCCTAAAGTATTTGCAGAGAAGTTGCAGTCATTCAGGATACAGACATATGTTTTCAGGGCCCGTACCCTCTCGGAACTTCCACAGGGCATACGGGATCTGGGTTCAGCACTTGGCGTGCGAGAAAAAGCTGGCGTTCTGGCACGGGATATTGAATCATCGATGAATAACCTTTCCCAGTTCCCGCATCAGACCTCACGAAAAGAAAAGGTTCTTTTCATAATCTGGCCGGAACCTTTAATCGTTGCAGGACCCGGCACCGCAATTGATGATGCAATCACTACCCTCGGGCATTACAATATCGCTGCGAAATCTCAATCCTCATATCCCAAGTATTCAATTGAGGAAACCATTCTCCGGGAGCCTGATGTCATTTTCATCGGGAAGGGACATGCAGACATGCAGGAGATGTCGAAAGGTCTGCTGAAAAAGTTATCCAAGGTACCTGCGGTGAAGAATCACCGGGTATTTTTTGTCAGTGACAATCTTTACAGGCTCGGCCCCCGTGTCGTGCATGGTATTGAGGAAATGGCCGCATGTCTAAAATAAAACTCGCCGCTCTCTTCTCTGCCGGTCTTGTTGTCATTCTGCTCTCTCTCTTTCTCGGATCTCATGTAATAAACCCGTTTGATTCAAGTGACGTTGACCGGGAGATTCTCATGTCGATACGGCTCCCACGGGTTATTGTTGCCATGCTTATGGGGATGGCGTTGGGAGCGTCAGGTGCTGTGCTTCAGAGCATATTGAAGAACCCCCTGGCAGACCCCTATATCCTCGGGATTTCGAGTGGAGCGGCACTGTCAGCAGCGCTCGGGCTGCTCTCAGGTGTGTATATTTTGGGCAAATTCAGCATACCGTTGACTGCTTTTGTCGGTGCGTCTTTGATCAGCGCCATAGTGGGTGTTTTCGGCTGGCAGAAAGGGAAGCTTTTACCGGAGCGCCTTCTTCTTGCCGGTGTTGGTCTCAGCTTTCTTCTGTACTCCATGCTCATGCTCCTCATCAGCATTTCATCACATGAAGGTGTCAGAAGGGCAATTCTCTGGATATTCGGAGATCTGTCTATTGCTGACTGGTCGATGATCCCGTATGGTATCGTGTTTATTTTCGCAGGATTGTATATCTCAATCACAAGGGCAAAGGCCCTCAATGCCCTGATGCTCGGAGACGAGATTGCGCACAGTCTTGGCTTTGCTGTTCATAAAGAAAGGCTTCTGTTTTTTATTGCGATTTCTCTGATGACCTCTGCATCGGTCTCTCTGGGCGGGACAATCGGATTTATTGGTCTCCTAATCCCTCACATGGTCAGATTTATTATAGGAGCTGATAACAGATTCGTAGTACCGGTATCCGCTCTTTACGGAGGGGTATTCCTTTGTATTGCAGATCTGATCGGCAGATCCCTCCTTCCTCCAATGGAGATCCCTTCGGGGATCATAACTGCGCTGGTCGGATCTCCATATTTTCTCTATCTGCTTCGGAAGCGCGATGTCCTCACTGCGTGAGGATGCCGGTCAGCACACGTAAAGCTTGCTGCTTTGCTATGACATTTTCTTCTTCACAGCCTTCACTGTCTTGGCAACTTTCTTTTCTACAGACTTGGCTGTCTTGGTAACTTTTTTCTTCACAGACTTTGCCTGTTTCGTCACTTTTTTCTTAACTTCCTTTGCTTTCTTCGCAACCTTTTTCCCAATCTTTGTAGCCATCCCTTCCTCCTTCAGTTTTTTTTTACAACCGTAAAATCCTAACAGGAAGTGCTTCTGATGTCAACCGTATAAGCAATAAAAAAAGGCCCTCATCAAAACTGATGAAGCTTGAGAAGTTCTTCTAAAACTGCCCGGGATTTCATCTCAATCTCATCATGCAGGCTTTTCCCATAAGCATCCATAGTCACAATCGCAGGGAAATCATTCACCTCCAAAATCCACATCGCTTCTGTCATGCCGAACTCCTCAAGCTTCCAGACCCCTGCCACTCGTTTCACCCTGCCGGCAAGATAGACCGCAGCACCACCAATCGTATGCAAGTACACACAACCATATTTTCTGAGGGCGCCGAGAGTCTCCCTTCCCATGCCTCCCTTTCCCATCACGCCCCCTATGCCATACTCCGCGATAATTTGTGGTTCATACATTTCAACCCGCATACTGGTCGTTGGACCACCTGCGATAAACTGGAAGCCTTTCGGGGTCTTCTCGATAATCGGCCCACAATGGTACAGAATCGTGCCGTCAAGACTGAATGGAATCAGTTCCTTTGGCGGTCTTTCATTGAACAAATATTTGTGCAGCTTATCCCTTCCCGTAACGAGCAGCCCTTTTATAAGAACCATATCACCAACATGTAAATCCAGCACATCTTTTCTTGTCATAGGAAGATGTAATGATTTTGCTCTTTTAATCTTAAAATCCCCCTCTTTATTTACCTATCGAATTCATAACAAACGCTATCCCAATGGCCGTCATTCCCGCTTGTCGGGAATCCTTCCGGAAAGATTCTCTATGCGAGTCTTCGCGAGAGTCGCTACGACCGGCAAAGCCGGAATGAAAGATCTGGAGATCTGTAGAGATTTATCGCAAAGTTTTTCCAATCAATCTTGAATTGAGAATTTTGAGGTTTTCATGTCCCATGTCATTCTTGCCCTTCTGTCTGCCCAGCAGGAGACCGATATGTCGACAAAATATGACGCCGGATGTCTGTGATTAATGCCGATCTTGACACCAAGGGATGTTGTTCTGCCGCCCAGACCGATTGTTCCGATGCCAAGCTGATTAATGTCGTCGCAGATCCTCTTTTCGAGTCTGGACAAGACAGGATATCGGTTCACATCATCGAGTCTCCTCAAGAGTTGTTCCTTGGAGAGCCGTGTGACCTGATCCTTCGTTGCCCCTATCCCAACACCGATTACATAAGGGGGGCACCCTCTCCCCTGTGCTCTGTAAACCGTATCAAGCACACATTTTCTCACACCTTCCATATCTCTTTCCGCATGTAATTCTTCAAACGGCAATTTGTAGAGCTGTCCGATATTTTCAGAACCGGACCCCTTCAGCATGAGGTCAATGACGAGTTTTCCGCCTTTTGTCTCATCGGTATATATGACAGGGAATCTGATACCGGTATTGTCTCCGGAGTTCTTCTCTGTGAGAATATCAACGGCATTTGGACGTAAAGGAATCTGCCGTGTAGCGATTTGCGTTGCTTTAATTATCGTGCTCCTGATCTCAAGATGACTAATGCCCTTTGGCACACTTATGAAAAAGACAGGCACGCCCGTATCCTGGCAAACCGGCCGAACCGTCTTTACAGCTCCGCTTATATTTTCGAGTATTACAGAAAGTGCAAGAGCTGCATTCGATCCTCTCTTTTCTTTGCTCTGCACATTCTGCAGAGCAGTCACGACATCGGCAGGAAGTGAAGTTGCAGCTTTTCTGTAGAGTTCAACTATAGCATCACGCAGGCGAAGCATAAACTAATATATCATGTAACTATGAAAATATCCTGAACAGGAGGAAGGTCACTGATGCTCCCATGAGGCTGCCAAGCACAACTTCCCATATGGTATGTGCCCTTATTCCCACCCTGCTCTGTGCAATTATCACCGCTATAGCAAAGGAGAGCAAGGAAGCAACGAAATTCTCCGTAATATATGTTGTGGCAATCCATGCTGAAAACGCGAGTGCAGCATGTCCGCTCGGCATCCCGCCACGCAATGGGAGCCCCTTCCCGAAATATGCCTTGGTGATAATGACAAGGATCAAAACAAGAATAAATGCCATGAGGGCAATTTCTTCCTTCGTATGTTTCGTAATGGAGATCCCCGTATCGAAGGCCTCGCGCAGATAAGGGAATAAAATTATATAGCCGATTATTGCAACACCAAATGCTGTCACAAGCACAGCACCTGCGGCGATATCCTTCGCGACACGGGCTTTCTCACTCTGTTCCGGTGATACCATATCGACTAAAGTCTCTATCGCTGTATTGAACATTTCGGCAAGAAGGACCGCGATTACCGAAAGCGCTATAATGAGAAACTCCATGCGTGAGACGCCAAGCATGTAGCTCAGGAGAAGCACAGCGGCTGCACTGAAGTAATGATAACGCAGATGCCTCTGGGTCCTGGCAGCATGCAATATCCCTTCTATTGCAAAGTTGGCGCTCCTCCACCATTGCCTGAAAAGCATAGAATCTACTCTCCTGGGGCGACGATTTTTTTCAGTTCCCTTACGAAAATCGTATTCTCCCTGTGTGATTTCACGGCAATTCTCATGTACGAACTGTCAAGTTCTTTAAAATCCAAACAGTCCCGCACCAGTATGCCTTTTTTCCTGAGATGCCGGCATATTTCAGGTGCAACAGCTGTTTTTACCAAATAGAAATTTGCATCTGATGGGAAAAAGGTGATCCCGAGTTTCCGAAAAGTCTTCTCAAGGAATGTTTTCTCCTGCTGTAACACTGCCATCGACTCTTTCCGGTATGCTTTATCTTTCAATGCTGCTGCCGCAGCCTTCTGTGCAAGGCTGTTCACCGTCCAGGGCGCTCTGTACTGCTGTAACCGTTCGATAACATTTGTGGGAAAAATCCCATATCCCAATCGTAGTCCTGCAAGGGCATAAAAATGTGTCATTGACCTCAGTACAATGAGATACGGATTGTCAGCCACTTCTTCTATCACCGAATTATCAGGACTGAAATCAATAAAAGCCTCATCGACGATCAGATAACATCCGCATTCTTTAGCAGCATCTGCAATTTCACTGACCTGCTGTCTCCTCAGGAGTTTTCCCGTGGGATTATTGGGATTACACAGAAAAGCAATCTCAAAAGGCAGTGACGAGTGTTGATGGATATCAGAAGAATTTGCGCTCCATCCCTTCTGAAGAGCGTGAATATATTCCTCAACGCGTATTGCATATCCGTCTTCTTCCTTCAAGACTATATGCTCTATCTGCACTCTCTGATCCTTGTTCATCCGTCTATGAACAGCTCTTTCAAATTCCGAATATGTCGGTGCAGGAATGAGGACCCGTCGTGGATTGAGGGCCTCCGTTATCAGATAAATAAGTTCGGTGCTCCCGTTACCGCATAGTATTGTCCCGGGATCAACCGCATGCTGCTGTCCAAGTCTCTTACGCAACCTTTTCGCATCAGGATCAGGATACCGATGAAGATATTTCAAATGTCTCCGTATCTCTGCTTTCACTTTTTTGGACACACCAAGCGGATTGACAGACGTGCTAAAATCTATTACTTCTCTTTCCTGAATTTTCAGTTCATCAGCAAGCCGGTAAATATTACCGCCGTGTTCAGCCTGATTCATGATAGTTTCTATCCCTTTCTCACCATTTCTCACCATTAAGTATACTCTATACCATCACTGTGTTAACCCGGAAAATACACATGAAAATTGCAGATGTTGGGAGAAAAAATATTTGTCGATACCTCAGTGTACCTTTCGATGATGATTTCATGAATATTATTTTAAGAGAACGATCAAAGATATTTTAATCAAATTATCGAGTTAAATAATTTTTCGAACAATGTCTGCACTTTTCGGGTTAAACTACTCCAAGCTTTCTGTCGTCCAATGACTCCATGAAGATAACCGGAACGAATCAGCAGAAAATACGTCAGTTGCAAAAGCTTTACAGGACAAAGAAAAAGGAGATTATCTCCGGCCTGGGTGAATTTCAAAAATGCCTCAATGATAAAAATGATGAAGAGGTTTTCTGTGAGCTCGCCTTCTGTCTTCTGACGCCCCAATCAAAAGCACAGTGCTGCTGGGATGCGATACGAACAATCAAGTGGCAGGGTCTTCTCCTCAAAGGAACCGAAGACAATATAAAAGGAAACCTGCACCGCGTCAGATTCCATAACAAGAAAGCCCAATACCTTGTGGGAGCGCGGGCCAGATTCCTCAATAAAGGGAAGCTTGCCATAAAGACTTCGCTGAAAAACATGCGCGATATTCATGCATACAGGGAGTGGCTGGTGAGGAACATCAAGGGCCTCGGCTATAAGGAAGCAAGCCATTTTTTAAGGAATATCGGCTTCGGTA
>JAGSYM010000218.1 GCA_018262395.1 Nitrospirota bacterium
TAATTATTGGGTATTCACCTGAAAACCTTTCGTCTTCAGTCTATCACCTGATTAGTGGCCGGCCTTTGAACGTGATATAATGTGTCCATGTTGACCAAACATACACTGGAAAGGCTAAGGGACGCGGCACAGCACAGGACAGCCCTCCTCGAGTTTGAGGCGAAAGATATTTTAAGAGAAATGGGCTTTTCTGTCCCCAGGGGGAGATTCATAAGGAAAGGAGAAACGCTTCCGGAAAACCAGGGACTGAAATATCCCCTGGTGGCAAAGGTTTCCTCGGAAAAAATAACATCAAAGAGCGACCTCCACGGGGTGAGGACAGGATTGCAGAACGCGCAGGAGCTGCGGCATGCGGTTGTAGAACTGATACAGATTGAAACCGCCGAAGGTGTGCTGGTTGAAGAGATGGCCCCGCCTGGGGTTGAGGTAATTATTGGAGGCGTTATTGACAGGCAGTTCGGCCCTGTAATGATGTTTGGGCTGGGAGGTATATTCACTGAGATTTTCAGGGACGTTTCATTCGGCCTCGCTCCTTTAGCCAAGGATGACGCTTACTGGATGATCAACGAGATCAAAGGCCGTAGACTTCTCGAAGGGCACAGGGGGAGCGAGGCGGTTGATAAGGAGGCCCTGACGGAAATTCTCGCAGGAGTCTCGGCTATTATGGCGACAGGTCATATCGAGGAGATTGATCTGAACCCTGTTTCCCTTTACGCTGATGGGGCTATAGTCCTTGACGCAAAGATGAAGCTGCGGACGGCTGTATTGCAAAAACTGTGAGTTGACCGCGCAGCCTTGACCTTTACCAGCAACTCTCCTTCAGCGGGTTCGGGGGCAGGGACTTCCCTGACTTTGATAGTATGCGGCTGCTCCAGAATAGCCGATAGCACGTTTCAGATTTCCAGCCGTGCGCCGAATACCTGACCCACGATCGCTGCCACAAGGAAAATCGGTATGTAACGCCAATCCAGATGGGAAAAGATCCGGGCAAAAGCAATAAATGGTATCGGCAGATGGATATAGAGGAACCACTTAAATGAGAATCTTTTCTGCTTGCCCCGGAAATAACCGAAAACCACGTTCAAACCAAAGGTAAGAACACATATCAATATAACGGTGGACCATCTGGAGGAAAAATCCATGCTCAAAAATACCTTAATTGCTGCTGCCCAGTCAAGCCGTCAGGCCTTATGCATTGACTTTTTATTTTATTTTCTTGTAAAGTAATCAGTTCGGGGCGTAGCGCAGCCTGGCTAGCGCACCTGCCTTGGGAGCAGGGGGTCGGAGGTTCGAATCCTCTCGCCCCGACCAATAAACCCATTCTGTATTTTCGCAGCGCCATCGCCGTCAGAATTATCCACATTCACCATCAAACCACAGCCAACAGTAGGTGCTTCTAAGCAAGAACTCAGAGTAATTGATGGATTCTGAAAAATAAAATAGAAATCAGTTTTCATCTCTGTGCACTCTGTGCTGAAAGGTCAGTTTTCCACTTCTGTCTCTAACATCTTGTGAACACAGAGAATTCCTCTGTTAACTCTGTGGTTAAAGGTTTTGGGGTTTTGATCCTGGATTATTCATTGCATTGATTCAATCCGAGGTGTTAATTTATATATATTGAAAAAATAATGTGGCATCAGATGTGCCGAATGAATGCTATAGGATAGAGACCTTCTCGATGGAATATAAGCAAATGACAAAAGAAGAGCTCCTGAATGAACTTAAGAAAAAGGAGCAGCGGCTTTCCCTATTGGAGGCATCGGAAAGGCGGTACCGTGACACGTTGGAAGCCATCGGAGATGTGATCAGTGTCCAGGACACTGCTTTTAAAGTTATATACCAAAATCAGGCAAATAAAGATTTTCTTGGCGCCGATGCCGTCGGCAAGTATTGTTATGCCGCATACGAGAACAGAGACCGTGTCTGCGAAGGATGTCCTGTTGTAAAGGTTTTTGATGACGGAAAGATACATACAGCAGAGCGGGCCGGGATAACAGACAAAGGCCCGGTACTGGTTGAAGTCACCGCTTCCCCTCTCAGAGATTCTTCTGGGAAGATCATTGGAGCGATTGAGGTTGCAAGGGACATCACCGGGCGCAACAAGACAACAGAGGAACTTCGCCTGGCAGGGTTGAAATTCAGAAGTCTGGTTGAGCAATCCCTTGTCGGTATTTACATTTTCCAGGACAACCGTTTCCCGTATGTAAACCCGAAGGCCGCTGAGATTTTTGGCTATACTCCTGATGAGTTTATTTCTGAAGAATCATTAAACGATATAATCTGCGAGGAATATCTGGATCTGGTCCGAGATAATATTCGCAGGCGCATTGAAAACGAAGTCAAGACAGTCCACTATACATTCAAAGGGAAAAGAAAAGATCGGACAATCCTTGATTTAGAGGTGCAGGGCACAAGAACAGAATTCAACGGAAAGCCCGCAATAATAGAAACCATCCTTGACATAACCGAACGGAAAAAAATGGAGTCTGAAAGCTCGAGAACGCAGAACCTAGAGTCCCTCGGCGTCTTTGCGTCCGGAGTCGCGCACGAATATAACAACCTTTTGACCGCGATAATAGGGAATCTTTCTTTGGCAAAGATGTATGCGAAACCCGGATATGAGGTTTATGATGTCCTGTCGGAAGCTGAAAAGGCATCTACCAGGGCAAAGGACCTGACATTACAGTTGCTAATATTTGCGGAAGGCAGCAGGACCGCAAAAAAAATCATTGACCTGAGGGAACGTCTGAAAGTATGGGCCTGCAGTGTTCTAAATGACTCGCAGATAATCCCGGAATTTAAGATGCAAGAAGACCTCTGGCCTGTTGAGGCAGATGAACTACAGATCCACCAGGCGCTCGATAATATTTTCACAAACGCCAGGCAGTCAATGCCTGAGAGAGGGTTGATCAGGGTAAAAGCTAAAAATATGGAAGTCGACGCCCAGTCGAAGTTACCGTTAGAGAAAGGGAAATATGTGCTGATATCTATTGAAGATCAGGGTGGCGGCATTCCTGAAAAGTATTTATTAAAAATATTCGACCCTTTTTATACAACCAAACAAAAAAACACCGGGCTGGGATTGTCCAGTTCATATTCCATTATTAAAAATCATGGCGGCCATATTTCAGTCGATTCACAGCTGGGTATCGGGACGACATTCCATATATATATCCCTGCATTCTCGGAATATATCTCATCTTCTAAAGAGGCATTGAAGACGTATCCCTTCGGTCGGGGCAAAATCCTTGTAATGGATGATGAAGAAATTGTCAGTCTTGTCGTCGGTAAATTGCTGAACCAATGCGGCTACGAGGCGGAACTTGCGCGTAATGGTGAAGATATGCTTCAGATGTACAAAGCAGCCGGAGAAGCAGGTCAGCCTTTTAAAGCGGTCATCATGGACCTGGGAATCGAAGGAGGGATGGGTGGTCAGGAGGCGATTAAACACCTTCTGGATATAGACCCT
>JAGSYM010000021.1 GCA_018262395.1 Nitrospirota bacterium
GCTGTTAAAACCCGCTAATGATGCGTTATCAGGAAACGGCATGTGAAAAAACAGTGGCAAACTTTCTCTGATTAAGACCGCAATCTTAAAAAATAAGAAGACGGAAGCTGCATCTGCAATCACCAAGATTAGCAACTCAACACTTTTTCGTATCTGATTTATATACAATTGCGACATTTATACCTCATTAAACCCCTTCATTCTTATAACATAATCAATAAATAACTGTCACGCTTATAGAGCTTCGATCTAAATTGCAGAAAATGCAGATTTTGCCAGTTAATGCTGAAAACCATCCCTTTGTCATTTGGCACAACTGAATATATTGCTGTCCACCCCGAGCTAGTGTTTCCGTTGCATGCGGCGAATAAATTGACAACGAATTTGACAGTAAAGGGACAAAAATATTACTATTCATCTGCTTTCCACTGGAGATTGACTATGAACGTTCTTGTTATTACCAGCCGCGATTTAGAAAAAGCCAGTACTAAATTCAGAATCGTACAATACAACGACTATCTAAACAGCAAAGGGATACATCTCCAGTTCGTTAGAAAGGAAATCGGCTCCGCTGTCCTGAAACATATAAAAGATTTCGATATGGTATTTAACCAGAAATGTCTTATGCGTTCTTCGCTTTCCAGGGAAATTATTCTAAACAGTCCAAAGACACTCTTTGATTTTGATGACGCGATATATACACGTCCGGGGCCGCCCCGGTCTTTCATTACACGATGGAGAGTCAGAAGGAGACTGCATCTATGGTTGCGGGAGGCAGACATCGTAACAACAGCAAACAGCTTTCTTGCTGATTATGCCCGCCAACACTCATCCTCGGTCGTTCTTGTACCCATGGCTATAGACACTGACATCTGGAAACCAATCGCCAAGAAAAAGAATGAGCAGCTCACAATCGGATGGGCCGGCGCCCCGGTGAACATCCCGAACCTGGAGCGCATAGGGCCAGCGCTGTCCGTTATTTTAAAGAAATATCCTTCCCTGAAACTGGCGGTCTTCTCTGGCAAAAAACCGTCTTTGCCATGTCCTTTCGAGTTTCATCTGTTCATGCCTGGCGCAGAGCCGGACTTTATTCAAAGTCTGGATATCGGCCTGTTGCCTCTATCAGATGAAGAATTTTCAAAAGGCAAATCACCTATAAAGGCCATCCAATATCTTGCATGCGGTATCCCTGTCGTTGGAAATGTGAATGGAGCAACGGCTGAAATCCTCAACCAGAACAACAGTATCCATGTATCTTCTCATGATGACTGGATCAATGCTCTTGAGGTGCTGATTCATGACAGAAACCTGCGTACTTTGTTAGGAAAGACAGGTAGACAGTTTATACTCAATCGGCATAGTATTTATAAAGTTCGGGAGCAACTCCTTGGTATTTTTCTTTCTGAAAAGATCAGACAGGCCGCAGGCTGACCCGATTTTCAGGCATACGAGTAAAGAACACGGCAAATCTTTTAAATGTAGTGTCCTGCGACTTCTGTTTCAAGGCGGACCGGCATCCTCTGAGAGATTATATAACGTAATTTCAGATATTCTTCGAAACCGGGAGACAAACATACAGTGACCCTGATATTTTTTTAGAAGGTATGATTTTGTGCTTTATGATATCTATAAGCTAAAATATTAAACCAATGAGAAACTTCCGTGGACAAATTTCATATTCGTGCATGCCTAACGTCTGGAATTTTAGATCGAGAACTTTGAATGCTTAAATATTTTATTTACAATATTATGTCAGGCTTTCACCATAAGAGCGGCTTAAAACGGCTTCGCACCCTTGAAAGCAAGCTTCTGTCCCGGGAGATGCGTTTTGCCGTGCCATTTGTTTATCGGGGAAGCGGCTATTTCAAATCGATTGAACCGCGTCAAAACCCTTTCGAGATCGAACAATTGTATAGAGATGTGTGCAGTATCTCCCCCGGGAGGGTATTGGAAATCGGCACAGCAAAAGGGGGAACGCTGTATCTTTGGACGCAAGCGGCTGCGGAGGACGCGATTATTATCAGCGTAGACCTGCCAGGAGGTGAATTTGGAGGAGCATACCCAGCCTGTAGGGTGCCTTTCTATAAGGCATTTGCCCGGGACCAACAGAACCTCCACCTCCTCAGATCTGATTCACATGATAGGACTACTCTGACACAGGTTCGGGAACTGCTTGCTAACGCACCACTCGATTTCGCCTTTATCGACGGGGATCATACCTATGAAGGAGTAAAAAAGGACTTCGAGTTATATGGACCACTCGTCAGGCCGGGTGGACTGATCGCATTTCATGATATTCTGCCGCGGCCGGACATGCCCGAAATCCAGGTCGACCTTTTCTGGAAGGAGTTAAAGGGCATGTACGATACGGAAGAATTCATCGGTCCGGAAACATCAGGACGAAAAATCGGAATAGGAATAGTCAGGGTAGGAGACCATGGCATCACGCAGTAGATGAACATCCGACCTTATAAAATAAGCATGCATAACATGGTTCGGACGGTGCTGACATCATGATTGAAGCGGTTGTTTTCTTTTTTTTAAAAAAGATCCGTAAATTAGAGGCAAACTACTATAAGAAGCGGATACATACGGGAGAGGATGTCAGGTTCCGCCATCCATTACTGATCCAGTTCCCGGAAAATATCCATCTCGGCAACCGGGTCTCGATAAATCAGAATTGCACTTTTCTCGCTCATGCCAGGATTACTGTTGGCGATAATACACTGATTGGTCCCAATGTGACTATAATTACTGTAAACCATGATTACCGCCTTGAAGGTGTTTTGGTCCAGACTGCCCATTCTCTGTTGCCGGTGAATATCGGAGAAAACGTCTGGATAGGTGCTAATGTCGTTGTCCTGCCCGGAGTGACCATAGGAAATAATGCAGTTATTGCAGCTGGCAGCATAGTGACAAAGGATATTAGTGAAGGAGTAATCGTAGGAGGCAATCCGGCAAAACTCATAAAAAACAGATTCGAATGAGTATTTTCAGTTTAGTAATCTGTGCTTCCTCAAAAGCGATCGTTGATTAGTATATAATATCCTATGGATTCTTCAGCAAAACATGTTTGCGTAAAAAAAAAGAACGGTTGGCAATTTTTCTATAAAAAAACAGCCTGCGACGAAAAATGTTTTTCTCCTATTCAAGATTTTATTGATTCAGGAACGCAACCCGGCAACTGGGTGAGGATGACGAGTTCGGTAAATTCAGCAGTCTGGAAATTTTCGGTCGATGATGAATGGTTTGTCTTCAAAGAGTATTTAAAACGTGGAAGGTTCGATACGGTTACTTCACTCTTTACCGGTTCAAGGGCATATAAGGCCTGGCAGCGTGGAAATGAACTCCTGGAGAGAGGCTTCAATACTCCTGAAGTATTGATCTATGGATCTCAATCTTTATTATTTAGCCCTCGTCGTAGTTTTGCGCTTATGAAATTTCATATGCAATCTATAGGGTTGCATACTCTTTTGAAAAACCATTTCACCATGCCCTTAACGCCCGAAAAGGTACAGCTTAAACGTTCACTTCTGAGAAGTGCGGGAAGATTTGTTGGGAAAATGCATTCCAAAGGGATTTTCCACGGTGATCTTCGTCTTGATAATATTCTTGTAGAAGGATGGGAAACCGGGGAACCCGCTTTTTCCCTGATTGATAATGAGAGAAACAAATATTTTAATGAGAAGCATATCAGTAATGCCTGCCGACTGAAAAATCTAGTACAGGTAAATATGGTAATATTACCGCAGATAACATTTACCGACCGGCTAAGATTTTTCATGGCTTATCTGTCTGAAAATCCGAGACTTAATGCTGATGCAAAAAATCTTGCCCGCAGGGTACACCTGAAGACAAAAAAGCGTCTGTCAGAAAAGATCCCGGCTATTTGGGAAAAACTCTAGTGGAGAAGGTTAAGATCTTTCATGTAATAAAAAAATATAAAGGCAACAATCCCTTGCTCAATGCACTGATTTTAGGTCTTGACGACCGCTTTGATGCAAACGCATGTTACCTTTACGGAAGTCCTGACGGGGAAAATATCCTTGACCAGTATGGAAAAGCAGTCTACCTTGATATAAATTTCGAGAAATCAAAGCTTGCCATAATTCATGCTCTTAGCAGATTTCTGAAAAGCGAAAGCCCTAAAATACTTCATTGTCACAAACATAGAACGACTGTATTGGGCGTTGCAGCCGCAATCTTTTCCGGCACACCCTATGTAATTTCACATGTCCATGGAATGAACCGAACCCGAACATTTCGAACGCGTCTGATAAACTGGCTGCTTTGGAGGCGTGTAGCGCTTATTATCAGCGTTTCAGAGAGTGTAAGGAAGGATATACTTAGGACCAACTGGAGCCTCAATCCGGCAAAGGTCGTGACATTATGGAACGGTATCGATATCGCTCCTATCGATGCATTCTCACTTGACAGAAAACTGGCCCGGACAAAGATGGGCCTTTCCGAGAGTGACTTTGTTTTTGGGAGTGTCGGAAGACTTGTGAAGACAAAGGGACACAAATACCTCCTTAAATCGTTTGCAGAAATCAGCAAGAAATGCCCCAATGCAAGAGTTGTGATAATCGGAGATGGGCCTTTAAGCCACGATTTGATAGAACAGGCACAGGAGACGGGGATAAAACAAAATGTATTGTTTCCGGGTTTCCGGAACGACATCCTTGAACTTCTTCCCGGTTTTGATGTATTCGTCCTTCCCTCTATTGCAGAAGGGCTTTCCTTGGCACTACTTGAGGCCATGGCTTCAAAATTGCCGGTTATTGCATCTGATGCCGGGGGCATCCCGGAAGTCTTTGGTAACGAAGAGGTCGGCAGACTGGTACCCTCAAAAGATATTGCGGCACTCGGGAGCGCAATGCTTGACCTATACTCACTGGACAAAAGGGAGAAAATGCTGCTGGGAGAAAATGCACGGAAAAGGATAGAGCGTGAATTCAAGATAGATGCTATGTGCAAGAAACTGGGCGGCCTTTACGAATCGCTCCTTACGCAAGACAAGGGGTAACTTTCTGAATATAGACAGCAAAATAAAAATGGTTTCCTCCAGTCAAAGACTGGGAGCTTTATCGATAGCAGGCTTGTTTTTTATACTGCCTTTTTCCGATATAACCACGTTGAAGGAAATCTTTCTCATAACCGGCATCCTCTCCTTTTTATCGATTAAGTTCCTTCATAGTGATATGAAAGCTGCACCGTCATCAAACAGACAACTAAACATCTTGATCATTGTATACTTTATCTGGGGATTCATTGCATTAATGAGTGCAATCGATCCGTCATACAGCTTCGATGAGCTTGCATTCAAGATGTCCAGACAGTACCTGCTTTACTTTCTCAGTTTCTCTTTCGCGAGCATGTTTTGTGCCGATATCGAAAAGATAAAAAAACTGCTTTTGCCTGTTGCACTGGCTACAATAATTATGTCTCTGTACGCCTGTTTTCAATTTTACCAATCGCCGGTTTTTATGCAGAACAGAGTAACAGGATTTACAGGGGCATTCTACAGACTGGCTGTTTTTCTCATACTGTCTGTACCTCTTATACTTACTTTGGCATATACCACGTCTTCCAGGTTAAAGTGGGCTTTACTCATGGTCCTTCCCTTTGCATTTGCGGCGCTTGTTTTCACCTCGGTCCGCGCTGCCTGGATAGCCTTATTTATAGAGACAGTAATTCTTTTTTTCATATTTTTCAAAACATACCGCAAAACCTTCGTATTGGGCATAACAGCAATATCTTTAATCTTCATCGCACTGGCTTACCATTCTGAATACAAAAACCTTGTTATACATGGGACTGAAAGGCCGAGACTGAAAGCCTTTGACCTTTCCCTCGAAATAGTCCGCACCCATCCCTTAACCGGCATCGGCTATGGCAAAAAAACTTTTTCCAAATACTATCCTGACTTGTACGAAGTAAGACACGCACACAATCTATTTGTAAACACTGCGGTTGAGCTTGGCAGCATTGGACTCATAATCTTTATCTCAATGCTGGTCATCATTGCAAAAGACTTTATAAAAGCGATCAAAAGAGAAACTGTCCTTGACAGAAGATTGATCCTGTCCGGAATTTTTGCCTCTCTCACCGGATTCCTCACACTAAACCTTTTTGATTATATGTATCACGGCTGGCCCGGACAAATGTTCTGGATGCTTATCGGGATTGGGTATGCATTGATAAAACCCTATGCTGAAACCTCAAATTGAATACTTTTTTATTGTAATCGCTTTCTTTTAGCAATGCCCAAGGCAGATACTGCTCCCTGCTTCAGACGCTCACACCGTGGCGGGACCATCGGGAATACCTCTCGCTATCTATTTATTTTTTCTGATATATCCCTAGCAAATAGGCGCTCCAATATTTAGAATTGAATCTCCTGAAGTACCTGATGCGACCGAAGGAAATGCGAACAAGCTTGAAAAAATACCTGATAGCGAGGTTTTTGATTGTTCTTTCCTCGCATCTTCGGAAATTCCCAGGTTCAAACCCTCCTGCATAATCCCTGAATAATGTCTTCAGTTGGTATTTTTTTTCAAAAAGTCCCCAATTGGCCATATCCATGGTTGATAGATTATGCATTGAAAGTGTGCGCGGAGCTAATCTCCTTAACACCGGTTCACTGATCCCGAGAAAATTAGGGACACCGAGAATAAGTATTCCGCCATCTTTCAACAGAGCAAGATGCCTTTCTACAACCAGATCAAGATCGCTGAAATGCTCAATAAATCCAAGAGAATAAACGATGTCGAAACGGGGCAGGTCAGAAAGATCATCAGATAAAATATCACGGTTGTATATAGTTGCATCAAGATTAAGAAGATCGAAATTTTCCCGCATCTTTTCACAGCCGACTTTAGAATAATCCAGAGCATGTATCCTATAACGGTATTTCTTCGCAAAGTATGCAAGCCATTGTCCGGGTGCCCCACCTATTTCCAGTATGCCAAGGTCCTCATTTTCAGGGATATGCCTGTTGATAATCGGTATCAGCTCTCTTGTAACATTCCCGGCATTTTCATCTGTCAACTCTGACGGTAATTTGACTTTCCCCCAACAACCGTCCCAATATTCTTTTTCTGTTAATTCTTCTTTTTCCAAAAACCCTCCGCTTTTGTCCCTACTCTTTAACCAGCGCAGGCATGATTTTTATCTATGTCAACCATAAGTTTTGTTATGGGGAAATGGCTGCGATCAGCATATGCCGAGAGGAAACTCTGCCATTCGGCCGGACTGCATATTTGATGTGAATTTTTATAAAGCGTCTTGAGGTCATACATCGTGGCACGGTAAGAGTGCCAGGGCATTTTCCTCCCTCGCGGACAGTCAATAAAATAAAGCCCCTCATCTTTTCCGCTGTCTTCCTTCCACAGGATATTCCGAAGTTTCAGGTCATGATAATAAAACCTTTCCCCGTGCATCAAAGCTACATAATGTCCCACTTTTTCCATTATAGCCATGCGCAGGGAACTCTCCAACTTTTTTCCCCTGAAGATCACACCGAGGTCACAGGCATTCGGAATTTCATTGGTAACTATAACGCAATGGTGAAATCGCCCCCATTTTCTCAGCTCAGCAAAGGCCAATACTTCCGGGCAAGGGATTCCAAGCTGCCGGAAACATTCGTATGACCACAATTCATTCATTCCTCTGCTTTTGCGAAAGAGATATCTCCATCGGGGCGTGGCATAGCGGTACCGTTTTGCATATATCCCGTAGTCTCCCAGGCGATGACGCCAAACCGTGGATATGGAACCCTCATACAGTAACTGCCCTTCATCACAAAAACGATAAAGCGCTTCCCCGGAATTGATACCATTTTGGTCAAACAAATCTTTGTAGGCCGGGTTTAGATAGAACACCTTGTGTCTGCTCCTCTGTTTGGTCCTACTTCACAATCAAGGCATACCGATGGGCCTGAAAAGGTCCGATGGCAGGACATGTCACTATATCTCCACCATATTTTTTCGATATTTTCCTCAGTTCCCGCACTGTAATCGAGTTCGTCTTAAGGGGTGCTCCGGTCAGCATGTGTCGCCACCTTCGCAACGTATACTTCAGCGAAGCGCTATCCACAAAAGAGAAGATGACAAAATGTCTTGATACCCGCAACAGTTCAGAAATTAACTTTTCTTTTTCGTCCAGGGAATAAAGATGATGGGAAAGCCTGATACATAAAGATCCATCTACGCTATTGTCCTTCAGGGGAATTTGAAATCCGGAGGCCCTGATCCATATCTGGGGAGCGCTGATTCTGCAGGTTTCCCGCCCATACAATAGTTGTCCGAGCGCAAGATCCATTTCTATGATCGAATGGGCAAATTCGCTGATGACAGGACTAAGTCTGCCTCCTCCGCAAGGCATATCCAAAACAGTTTCTGCGGGGGCATGGCCGGCTAGTAACTTGCTAAGTATCGCGATCTCTTTTTGCGTTCTCTTTTGTTTCCTCTCCTTATAACCTATATTGTAGGACTGGGCATTGGCAATTGACTGATACTTGCCCTGATATTTTGACGTCTCAGGCTCCATTTGTGACATGCCTGCGTCAGTCTCTCCGCCGATAAAATCCCAAATTCCGTCTGATCTCAGGAAATCTCTTTTTCCTTTCCCCTGCGGAAATAAGAGCACCTCTTCAATATGCTTCATATGTGATTCCTTTCCATGCTGTGTCATAAACTGATTCCCTGAGAAGGAGTAACAAAAGGGGGCCTACGAAACGTCGTCTCTAATCATATCCCTTCAAAGCATGAACCGCCTCATCCTTCACAAATACCTTCTGAACGCCGCTTCGCGGCCATGATCATTCACAACAAAAAAAACGCGTTAGTGTATAATCTAATGTGTTATCTTATCTTATAAACTCAAATTATGACAAGCCATTTGTGCCGATATTTAAGGGGCGTAATGTCCGGACCACAGTCCGTTCAGAGCAGTTTTCAACTCCTGCCCGAAGACCTAGACTCCGTTATCGATAAGGGCGAGGCGTTCACCCTGATAAAGCATGACCGGACAACAACAGTGGGCATTCTCAATGGCGGGGCCTTCGGATTCGGACAGGACATGCTTATAAAAAGGTTTAATTCCAGGGGAATTCTCGACTTCGCATTCAGAAGTCTTTTCTTCAGCCGCGCCAGGCGCCTTTGGAAAATCAATCAGCGGTTGTCTGAAAGAGGTCTGCCGGTTCCGCGTCCTGTCTGCTATTTCAGACCCATTTTTCGCCGGAAGAATTCTTACTTCATTTCCTCTTTAATCGAAAATTCGCGGAGCCTCGGGGATATTTACAAGCGGGGTTTGTTCAGGGAGCCTGAAAAGCTTGCTGTTGTACTGGGCAAAACAATTTCGGCATGGCATATGGCAGGAGCAGTGCATGGAGACCTGAAATGGTCGAATATTATGTTGCAGAGTAATGCTGACCAG
>JAGSYM010000219.1 GCA_018262395.1 Nitrospirota bacterium
TATGAAAGAGGTAGAACTTGAGGAACTGAAGCAGGAAATAAGGCAGGATTACTGGTTTATGGGGCTGCTGGGCAAGAGTGTCCCCATGCAGAGATTGTATGAGCATATACGGAATGCTGCTACGAGTGAGGCCCCTGTCCTGATATTGGGAGAAAGTGGCGCCGGCAAAAATCTTGTTGCCAATGCGCTGCACAAGCTGGGCAGACGGAAGGATGGCCCGTTTATACAAATGAACTGTGCGGCCCTCAATGAACAGCTTCTGGAAAGCGAGCTTTTCGGACACAAGAAGGGTTCTTTCACTGGCGCGGTTAGTGATCGTATAGGAAGGTTCGAGGCTGCAAATGACGGGAGTATCTTCCTTGACGAGATTGGAGATATGCCGATGTCAATGCAGGTAAAACTTCTAAGAGTACTTGAAGAAAAAGTAGTGGAACGCGTGGGAGACCATAAGCCGATACCGGTGAATATAAGACTTATCTCAGCCACAAATAAAGACCTCAATAATTTGACTCACCTTGGCAAATTCAGGGAAGATCTTCTGTACAGAATAAATTCTATTGTGATCAAAGTCCCCTCGTTGAGGGAGAGAAGTGAAGACATCCCGCTCCTTGCCTTTCACTACCTTAAAAAGATTTCCGCGGTAAATGACAAAGAGATCCGGAGCATAAGTGCCCCCGCGATGGAGATTTTAAAAAACTTCCCATGGCCGGGCAATGTGCGCCGGCTTATTAATGCCCTTGAGTATAGCGCTGTCACCTGTAAAAATGATACCATCGAAGTCTCTGATCTGCCGGACTATCTCGTCCAGGAAAAACAGGCAGAAGAGCACGAAGGTCTTATCGACGAGGAGAAACTGCGTTCGACCCTTTCTCTCTATAAAGGCAATAAAACCCTTGCTGCGAAACACCTTGGCATCAGCAGGGTCACCCTATGGAAAAAACTTAAGGCACTTGGCATCGAATAATTATGTTGATTCTATTTGTCTATATATATGAAACTATGCCGGACCCTGCTGAAATTGCATTCCAAATATTATGAAAGTGAGAAGTTGAAATGAAAGGTTATATTGTTATCATTGGTATTCTTGTGGTCATAATTTTGTCTTTGATAGCCTTGAATGTCTCCTTTCAGCGTACACTCCAGATAGAGATGGCTGAACAATTCAATAAACAGCAACTGCTCCTTGCAAATGCCGAGGCGTCGAACATGCAGGCATACTTGGGCGGGACAGAGAGAGAAATGCTCCATATGGCTCAGATGGTTTCAAGTTTTCAGATTCTGAAGGAAAAGGATTTCGAGTTGATTACAAACATAGTATTTAAGGGTATCCGTAACATAAAGAAGCGGATCGACTTTTTTGACCGACAAGGGAAAGTGCTCTTCGCCAGAGGGGATCTGGTAATCGAAGGTTCCGGTGGTAAGGATTTTATCGGAAAGGCAGAAACGTCATGCCCTGGCGGTGTATTGATAAAACAGGATACGAAGAGAGTTTATCTCATAGCTCCCATCTGTCATCCCGGTTCCCTTATTGATACTGTAGTGATTTCCTTTGATATACAGGATATGGCCAGGTCATTCCTGGGCCCCTTAAAATCCGGTTCAAGAGGGTACGCATGGATGATGGATGAAAAAGGGGACCTTCTGTTCCATCCTACCCAACCTGACATGGTTGGCAGAAATCTATACAAGACCGATTCTTCCTGCTTCAAGTGTCATAAAACCTTTGATGTAGAGAAGAAGATCATTGAAGGGAAAGGCGATAATTTCGGAAGATACGTTGCGCCGACAGGGGAGGACAAGGTGCTTGCCTTTTCCACCGCATCTGTGGGGGATTCAAGGTGGATCGTGGCGGTATCTGCCCCGTATACCGAAGTCACTATGTCAATAAAGAAGTCAATGAAGTATTACTCGTTGCTGATTATCGCTATTTTTCTGATCATGAGCGTTGGGTCTGTGCTGCTGATATTCTTTTACCGTGATAAGGCAAGAGCTGAAGAACTTGAAAAGCATGAGAAGGAGCTCGAAAAGTATGCCGGAGAACTGGAAGAGAAGGTGAGCCAGAGGACACAGGAGCTCACAGCCGAGAAGGAAAAGCTTAATACAATAGTCAGCGCAATAGGTATCGGTATCATGCTCGTTGATAATGAGGAGGTAATACTGTGGATAAACCAGACCATGAAAGATATCGCGGAAAGGGACATCACAGGGACTCATTGCAGGGAGATATTCAAAAATTATTCCATAATCAGTTCTTCTGAAGAAAATAATATGCAGACAGCTGTACTGTCAAATCTTTTTGGCAAAAGTGACAGATGTTTTCAGGTAACCACAGCACCGGTTAAGGCTGATGACGGCGGGATACACGGCTACATCAAACTGATACAGGATGTAACAGAGTTGAAAAAGCAGGAAGAACAGATGATGCATTCAGAAAAGCTGGCTTGCCTTGGCAGGTTGACTTCCGGCATAGCCTACGAAATAGGGAACCCTTTGACCTCGGTTTTTTCGTTTATTCAGATATTAAAGAACATGGAGAAGGATGAGTTTAAAAAAGAGACCATCGAAACCATCTATTTCCATATGAAAAGTATTGCTGATATTCTTACTCAGCTTTCAGTTTTTTCGAAGATGCCGCTTATGGAACTCAGGCCATCAAAGGTGAACACCCTTATAGAGGACTCCCTTTCCCTCATCCAGTATGACAAGAGGACACAGGACATTACCATTATAAAAGATTTAGCGACTGACATGCCCATGATCACCACAGATGAAAGCCAGCTTTCGCATGTTTTGGTGAACATGGTATTGAACGCTGCTGACGCAATGCCAGATGGGGGAACTCTCACTATACGAAGCAGGGCAAAGAATAATAGTATTGTCATAGATTTTGAGGATACGGGAGTCGGTATTGATACTGATGATCTCAGCAGGGTATTCGATCCTTTATTTACGACAGAGGGGAAGGGAACAGGACTGGGCCTCGCTGTAAGCTATCGCATTATCAAAAAACTCAATGGGAACATCACGGTAGAGAGCGAACAGAACAAGGGTTCTAAGTTTGTAATAACCCTTCCTGTGTATCTGACAATATGAAATTGTGTCCCTATTTATGAAACACACACCCTTAATTGTTCCTTAACCACTCATGAAATAAGCCTCTGTAAAGTTGTTTTTTCCGACTTTTGTCGTGACAAAATACTTTTCGTTCATCATGCCCCTGCTAAACGCATTTTTCAAGATAAGAAGAAATGCATATCCCGCGCTGTCGTCTGATTCGGCAAGTATCCACAGTCAAGGAGGCCTGGCCGTAATTACCCCAAAAGTTGAAATCCTTTACAGCATTCTTCAGGTCTTTATAATGAATGGGCCGGTAACTTGTCTATTTCGTATTTGAACATAATTGATAGAGGAACGGGTGTTTGAATTTTATAATTTACTTTATAGTTTGTTTAT
>JAGSYM010000220.1 GCA_018262395.1 Nitrospirota bacterium
TAATCTTGAATTCAACAGGCATAGGCTGAGCCTTCATACCTTGTGGAGCGAGGAAACCGAACTGATCCCAGGGGTCCTCAACCCGGATCTCCTTTGCTCGGATAACTCTCTTAAGGCCCTCCCATACCCCTGCATTTAACAGGACATCACGAATGCTGAGGATCAGGTACCCTCCGTTGGCCATTTGCACTGCTCCTGCCTTTATCATGGTATGGTCGCTAACATACGTTCCCATAAACGCTCTCCGTTCAATCTTGCCGAACATATTAAACCAGTTGGGATTCGGCTCGATAATAACGGGAGGCCCGCTCAACGAACTGTTATCAACAAAGATATTAACTTTATACGCCATGAATGGATCCGTTTGTGGCAAGGGGATGTTAGGGAGCTGGGCAGATGGTGGAGCCTGCATAAAAAGCTCTAATCTAGTGAGCGTAAAATCCCTCATCTCAGTCAGAAAACCGATGATCTCAGGATATTCAGCATATTTTTTGAATACCTCGTCAAACGGCCGCTCGATCGCAAATTGCCCGGCTTTGAGTTCGATCTCCTTCATCTTCTCGCCGATATCTTTTTCCAGTTCCCTCAGATAGGTATAGGTCTCATCAACCTTCTTCATGATTTCAAGACGTTTCGACTCGATTTCGGTTCTTTCCGATTCAGGCCGTTTGAGAAATTCTTCTCTCGCAAGCGGCTTCCCATCCTCCAGCGGGACAACAGCCGCTCCCATCGGTGAAAGTTGCACGAGGAGATCCTTCCCGGCAGATTCCCTCTCCAGGGCATCAATCGCACCCTGATATTTTCGCTGATGCTCCTCCATTACTTCCTGTTTCTTCTTTGTATATTCATCGCTTCCGAATGTCTTCGGTATTTCTTCCTTTAACGCCTTGAGGAGATTTTCCATCTGATTCCCAAAGGATTTCCCAACGCCTTGTGGTAACTTGAGAATCCTCGGCTGATCAGGTGCAGCAAAATTATAGACATAGCACCAGTCATGAATGTCATACGTTATTCCCTGAGCCTTTCTTTCTTCAATGAATCTGCTTAAACTCGCTTTGATCGTTGCAGCCTTTCCGGTGCCAGTCAGGCCCGTCAGAAAAAGGTTGTAACCGGACCGTTCAACGGCCAGCCCAAATTTAATGGCATCAATAGCCCTGTCCTGTCCGATGAATTCACTCAGTGGCGCAATATCCGATGTACATTCAAACTGAAAGATATCCTGGGGGCAGAGCCACCGTAGTTTCTCCACAGGCACAGCGTATTTCCTGATATCTCCCGTCTGTTTCATGGCATTCTCCTTTTTTAGCCCCATTATAGCATGATCATTGGTTCATACCTGTGACTCCGCCGTTCTACCTTTAGCCCACATCGAATTCAAATTTATGCGATACATATCAATGACTTTTCTTATTTTCTCTGATATACTTCTCGTTGGATATATTGCTTTACCGAACACATGTAGGTATGCAAAAACCTTATAAGAAAAAGAATATTCCGAAAAAGAAAATCCTCACTGCTGCAAAAAAAATTAAACTTCTCATCCTCGATGTTGACGGAGTACTGACAGATGGCAGTATTATACTCGACAACCATGGAAACGAGCTGAAGTTCTTTCATGTCCGTGATGGACATGGGATAAAAATGCTGATGCTGTCTGGCGTTCATGTGGCACTCATTACCGGCAGACAATCACAGGTTGTTGAAAAAAGGGCCGATGAACTTGGAATCAGAGATGTTTTTCAGAAATGTTATGACAAGAAAATCGCGTATGATGAGCTCATCAGAAAATATTCCCTCGATGACAGTGAGATTGCCTATGTTGGCGACGACATTGTTGATATCCCTATTCTCAAAAAGGTCGGGTTTCCGGTGGTTGTGGCGGACGCTCATGAAGAGGTGAAGGCTTTTGCACACATGATAACCACAAAAGAGGGGGGAAGGGGGGCTGTCCGGGAGATCTGTGATCTGCTCCTGCAAGCGAAAGGGCTCAGGGAGGACCTAACAGATGGGAACCCTTAAACTCAACCTCCCGACCATTCTGACATTAAGCAGAATTGTCCTCATCCCGGTTTTTATTTTTACCGTCTATATGCATCCTGTTTTTGGCGCTCTCGTATTCGGCATCGCTTCACTCACGGATTTTCTCGACGGATATCTTGCACGGCGTTCCGGTGATATAACAAAATTTGGGATTATCCTTGACCCGATTGCTGATAAGTTTCTGATAATCTCTGCTCTCATCGTTCTCGTTGACATGGCAAGGCTGCCTGCATGGATTGCAATAACCATTATTGTGAGAGAATTTCTCGTTACCGGCCTGAGGGTGGTGGCACTCTCAAAGGACATCATAATAGCTGCCGAACTCGGCGGTAAGATAAAGACAACGACGCAGATAGTTGCAATACTTTGCCTCATTCTGAATAAGAGCATTTTTGGTCTTGATCTCTATGACATCGGGATTGTCCTCATCTGGATAGCTCTCATCGTATCTATTTTATCAGGGATACAATATACGATATTGTTTGGGAAAAAACTCAAATAACCGTTTATGACAAAAAATATCATTCTCCTTATTGCTGCTTTTGTTCTCGGATCAATTCCCTTTGGTATAATAACAGCTAAAGCAAAAGGGATTGACCTGAAGAAGATCGGAAGCGGAAACATCGGTGCAACAAATGTACTCAGGTCTCTCGGGAAATGGCCGGCTGTCATAACCCTGCTTGGAGATATATTGAAAGGTACCCTGGCTGTTGCGATAGGAAAATATACGGGTGTTGCGCCGCTCTATGAGGGGTTAATAGGCATTTCAGCAATCCTGGGCCACAATTTTTCACTTTTTCTTGGTTTCAGGGGAGGCAAGGGAGTTGCAACAAGCCTCGGCGTGCTCGTTATCTATGCACCACTTGCAGCACTGGTTACGCTTATTATCTGGATCGGGGTTGTTTTGTTTACAAAATACTCATCGCTGGGGGCAATTGTCTCATTCGCTCTGTTGCCGTTCAATGTCATGCTCTTCAATTTTGAGGACAAAACAAAAATTTTTGTATCAATTCTCATTTCGCTCTTTATCATACTCCGTCATAAGGACAATATGAAAAGGCTGATGAACGGGACCGAACGGAAAATCGGACAGCACGCATGAAAAGATATATCCTCCTGTTCCTGCTAATCAGCTTCTTCGTGCCATCGTTATCCCCGGGCAAAGATCTTTACGAAGATCAACTGGACAGGGGAATTCGAAATTCAGAACCATATTCCTACCTGCTTATCAATGCATCAAAAACGGATAAGGATAATGCCCGGTCTCTTCTCCAGGATGCACGAAAATACTCTCCGGACCTGCCTGCACCATATTTTGAAATCGCCAAAAATGCATTTGGCCTTTCTCCCCGCGGAATTTTTGAATCGGTCGATTCCATGCTTCAGGGAATCGCAGCATA
>JAGSYM010000221.1 GCA_018262395.1 Nitrospirota bacterium
TGTTACGCAGCTCCATCTGGGACTCGATCGCTTTGAGATGCGTGAGGTCGGTGAAAATCAGGATCTGACCGATTGTTGAACCTCCACTGTTTCTGAGGGGTGAAAGTGTGAGCCCAAGCCAGATTCTCTTCCCTGAGGGGGTGACATAACTTATCTCACCTCTTTCGATGACCTTCCTATTCTGCAGAAAATCGGTTATTGGTATATTCAGTACCTCAGTGTGGTATTGACCAATAACACTCTCTTTTTTAACTTCGAGTATCTTCGCTGCGGCAAGATTTATTTTTGTGATTTTCATTTCTTCGTCCAGGCTTACGACACCGCTCTGAACACTCTGCAGGATATTTTCATTGTATCCCTCAATTGCTGTTGCCCTGTCTTCAGCCTGCTTTCTCAGGACTTCAAGCTCTCTCTCCTTCTCCTTTAACTGGGAAACCAGTTCATGAAACGTATCAACTACAAATCCTACTTCTGATGAATCTTTTTCCTCACGGTTTTTCTTTGCTCTGGGAAACCGGATCAGGAGGCGGAAAAAAAAGAGGAGAATTACGCCTGCTACAATTACTATGAGTGAATAGAAAAAGATAATCTGCGGAGTCATTTCAGGTTACCGGTAAAAATACCAGGTGAAAATTTCCTGCCCGTAAAAAAGCGTCACAACAGACCCAAGAGCCAGAAATGGTCCGAATGGTATTTTGGTCTTTCTGCCTTTCCCCTGTGAGATCATGAGAAATATTCCGAAAACAGCGCCGGTGAGGCTGCCGAGAAATATTGTCAAAAGCACGGCTTTCCAACCCATCAGTGCACCAACCATGGCCATCATTTTTATATCACCACCACCCATGCCTCCTCTGCTGAGAACCGCTATAGCATAGAAAAGGCCCCCGCCTGCTAAGAGGCCGATAACAGAAGCCTTGAATCCGAGAAGGGAGTGTCTCACAAAAGGATCAGGCATGAGCAGTGAACCTGCAACAATCCCTACGACGATGCCCGGCAGGGTAATCACGTCAGGAATGATCTGAAAATCGAGGTCGATGAATGTTATGACAACAAGAGCTGAACAGAGAAGAGCATAGATGAGTGAATGCCATGCAAACCCGAATCTCCAGATGACGAAAACAAAAAGGACTGCATTGAGTACCTCAACAAGCGGGTACCGGAAGGAAATTCCTGCTTTGCATATCCTGCATTTACCGCCGAGCAGGATATAACTCAGGACCGGAATATTATCATAGACTTTAATCGGTGTGTTGCAGGAAGGACATCTTGAAGAAGGAAAGATGATCGACAGGTTCCTTGGTATCCGGTAAATGCAGACATTCAGAAAAGATCCGATGATGGAACCCAGGACAAAGATGATTACGTATGGTATGAAATCACTCATCACTCCTCTATCTTGCTTATCTCCGATGCCTTTTTTCTGGTCTGTTCTATCTCGCTGGTGATTTGTTCGATCTCAGCGAGCGCGTCGGAGATAACGGTGTCCTTCAGAATCTGCCTGTCCGGATACTCTTTTAACTCGTGAACACGTCGGCCAATTGTTCTCAGTACGTCTTCTTTTCTTTTCCCCATCTGATCTGATTGGTAGAGGAGTTTCATGACTGAAACCTCCACCTTTACCCGGTCCGACAAGAGCGAGGAAAACCATTTTATTTTGTCTACGCCACTGTCAAAGCTGTCTTTTATTTTCTTCAACATACCAATTCACCTATCCGGTCTTGAACAGTTCGATCTTCCCTCTCCAGAAGGTCTCAACCGATCTTTTTAGCAGCGGGTATCCCTTCAGATCAGGGTCACTCTTAACGATCGTAAATGCCTCCTGGCGTGCATCATGAAGCAGCCCGGCATCCCGAATGATATTTGCTATTTTCAGATCAGGCATCCCGGATTGACGGGTGCCGAAAAATTCTCCCGGACCCCTGATATTCAGGTCTTCCTCCGCAATCCTGAAACCGTCGTTACTCTTTACCATAATAGTAAGCCTCCTTCTGGCCTCTTCTCCATAGGGAGCATATGCCAGTAATATACAGAAGGACTGATATGGTCCTCTTCCGATGCGGCCCCTTAGCTGATGAAGCTGTGAAAGCCCGAACCTCTCTGCATGTATTATAATCATAAGGGTTGCATTTGGCACGTCAACACCAACCTCTATAACTGTTGTAGAGACAAGAATGTCGATCTCTCCCTTTTTGAACGACGTCATCATCTGTTCTCGCTCATGTGTCTTTATTCTTCCGTGAAGGAGACCGACTCTCAGGTCAGGGAAAACCCGTTCAAAAGCTTTCTTGCCCGTTGATGCTGACCGCAGGTCAGTTTTTTCTGATTCATCAATCACGGGATAGACAATATAAACCTGTCTCCCCTTTTTGACTTCATCCCTGATGAACCTGTATACAGGCTCTTTCTGATCTGCGTGAAAAAGGAGAGTTTTTACCGGATGCCTGTCAGGGGGGAGTTCATTAATGACAGAGTGGTCCAGATTACCATAAAGCGTCAATGCAAGCGTCCTTGGTATGGGGGTTGCTGTCATGACAAGCACATCAGGATTCAGGGACTTTTTCTTGAGGGTTGTCCTCTGCATTACGCCAAACCTGTGTTGTTCATCAATTACTGCCAGACCAAGATTCCTGAAGGTGACTCCTTCCTGAATCAGTGCGTGGGTTCCGACAACTATATTGATTTCCCCTGAAGCAATCTGTTCAAGCGGTTTGTCTTTGCCGCTTCCGGTCAGGAGACAGGTACTCAGCCCAAGTTTTTCCACGGTCGTGTATATGTTCAGGTAATGCTGTTCTGCCAGTATCTCTGTCGGTGCCATAAGTGCTGATTGGTACCCGCTTTCTGCTGCAAGTGTCATGGCCATCAATGCCACAATCGTTTTTCCGCATCCAACATCACCCTGTATGAGCCTGTTCATCGGGTATGCCCTCTTCATATCATTCAGGATTTCATTGAATACATTTTTTTGAGCATTTGTCAGGTGAAAAGGCAATGAATCGATTAGGTTTTTCAGGAGAATTCCCCGTGGATTGAAGGGGATACCTTTTTCAACGAGCGTGCCCTGTTTGAGGACTGCAAGACCAAGTTCAAGCATGAAAAGCTCTTCAAAAGAAAGGCGCCTGTGGAAGATGCTTGTCCCGTTGTTAAGAAGTGCTGTATCTGTACCTGCATCAGGAAAATGAATCTGCGAAAGAGCCGAACACAAATCAGACAGCATATGTTTTGTCAGGATTTCCGGGGGCATTGTGTCATGAACATCATGCATATATGTGGTAACTAATTGAAACATGATTGAACGCATCTGCCTGACGCTGAGACCGCTTGTGACCTTATATACAGGAACAATCCTGTTCACATGGATGGAGGGATCGTCGCTGTCGCTGATAATTTCATATTCCGGGTTATCCATCTCAAAACCGATTCCCCAGTATGGATTTCTCTT
>JAGSYM010000222.1 GCA_018262395.1 Nitrospirota bacterium
GTTCCATTTGCATTGTAGCAGCTTCCCTGACCTGTATCGGGAAGATAGAAAGAAGTCATGGCAGTGCCTTTCAGGTCAACAATGATCGTTGGATGGTCTGCATCGTTAGAAAGTATTGTAAGGTGATCGGTGGCATTGCCCAAGTCAGCAGGATTATATGTGACGGTGACCTTACATGACATGAGGGGTGGCAATGTTGTGCCAGAGCATTCATCAGATGTAGTGGAGAACGGAGGCGACGAGCCGGGAATGTTCCCTATTACTAAATTCTCTTTGCCGGTATTCGAAATGATAATCTTCTGAGTTGTTACCCCTTGTCCGTTTGCATTCCAGAAATCAAGCTCCGCAGGAGATACCCTGATTTCCTGCTCATCGACCGGAGCTAACGATCTACCCCGAACACATCTCACACCGTATTTGCTGCAATTTTTGTCTTTCACGGCACAAACACCTAATATCCCACTGCTATTCATTGTCCACTTGTAGCTGTAATCGGGCACGATCAGATAGGTTGTAGATGACCATGATGGAAAGTTAACGGAAAAATTGAGAAAATCCGTCATGATCGAAAGACTTTCTGCCCCGTTGGTGAGCGATTCAAATTCCTTAACATTAGGCACTCTCCAGTCAGAATAGCCTCCGAATGAAAGTCCTTCACAGTAACTCAAGGCAGCAGACCATCCGGTTGAAGTCTGTTCATTCTGCTGCCACATCAGGCCGGTGGATAGGTCGGATACCGTTCCATTGCCGTTATCTTTAAAGTGAGCAAATGGCAGCGGACCGCCGCGGACGCACCTCGTAAAAGCTCGGGTTGAAGGAGACAGATAACTATAGGTGCCGGAAGTAAAATCTACTGACCACGGATCACCGTCATGGCAGGGCATCATTGTTGATGTCCAATAGGTGCTGCTTTTTGTGTTCGGAAATGCAGAGCGGTCAACCGAAGGATAGGTCTGCCCGTAATGCAGAATGCCGGTCAGTTCTCTTTTCGACGGGAGCCGCCAGTCTGTATATCCGCCAAGGTTCATGCTTTGGCAATAATTGTCTGCTTCAAATAATGTTCTGGAGATACTATCGTCTTCCCGCTGCCACATGAGGTTTGTATTCGTGTCGAAGACGGTTCCGTCACCGTTGATTGTGTATGAAGGAAGGTTTATTGCATAACTTCCGTCCTGTGCAAGAGGATCACCGGGTGGCGGACAGGGGACGGTCTTGCTCTTCACTTTGTTGCTGAAACATTGCGTTTGACCGGTGTCAGGCAGGCAAAACGCGGATGCAGGCAAACAGATCAGGAATGTTAGCAGGGTGACAAGACTCAAGACAACTGCACACTGAACAGTTTTTTTCATCATACTCCCTCCTCATGGGAAAATGCATTGGTTTTTTGGATTTGCTATCTTCTGTCAAAGCCTCTCGAAGATGTGTCCAGGCGGCTGTACTATTCCATGAGGAATGAGCAATTTACTTCCCATTTTTTGCTTTTTCTTTAACATTTTTTGCTTTTTGCGCTGATGTGCTTTTGGTCTTCAGCGCTTCTTGACACCTGAAAACACAAAAGTGTAAAGTTAAGCTCGTGGGCAGTTAGCTCAGTCGGTAGAGCAGAGGCCTGAAAAGCCTCGTGTCCGCAGTTCGATTCTGCGACTGCCCACCATTTTTTTTAACCCCCCTTTGTTTTTCAATCATCACGTATTTCCGGGTACATGATCTCTTCTGATAAGTAATATCCATTCACCCTTTTTATGAAAGTAGGTGCACTTTTTTCTTGACAAAACAACCCAATTTCGCAGAGAATTGACCTGTATGATTAAACGGATATTGTTCATCATACAGCTTATAGTCTTCGCGACTGTTTTGCCTCTCTCTGCATCTGAAACCAGCCCTGAAACTCAGAGCCTGCAACCGGCAATCTCCAACCTGACCGAAGATGAGATCAGGAACAGTCCGGCCATTGTTGAGGATTACCACAAAAATGAACTCGCTGCATATGCTGTCAGCAGGCATATAACCCTTTTTTCCGAAAAAATCCGGGAGAAATTCTCTTTGTGGCTCAGCAGGTCCGGCAAATATCTCGAATTAATGAAAGGGATCCTGAAAGAACAGGATATCCCGGAAGAGATGGTCTTTATTTCCCTTATAGAGAGCGGATTCAGTGCAAATGCGTATTCGCCTGCAAAGGCGGCCGGTTACTGGCAGTTTATCGCATCTACGGCTAAACGATACGGGCTTCAGATAAACTGGTGGCGTGATGAACGGAGAGACCCGGTAAAGTCTACGGTAGCAGCGGCAAATTATCTGAACGACCTCTATGATATGTTCGGCTCATGGAATCTGGCAATGGCAGCATATAATGCGGGGGAAGGCAAGATCATGCGGGCCCTGAACAGGACAAAAGCTGATGATTACTGGGCGTTGTTGCCCACCGATCAGATCAGAAGAGAAACGAAGGACTATGTTCCCAAGTTTATTGCTGCGAGTCTCATAGCGGACAGTCCGGAAAATTATGGATTTGATGACGTGGAATTCCATCCGCCGCTCAGGTATGAAACCGTGAAATTGAAATCGCCTGTCGATCTTGAAGTCGCTGCAGAATGTGCAGAAGTTCCGGTTAATGTAATCAAGGAATTAAACCCTGAATTGAAAAGATGGTGCACACCTCCGGACATCCGGGAATATGCCCTGAGGATTCCTGAAGGCTCGAAGGAAATTTTCATGGAAAACCTCTCCCAAATACCGGAACAAGAGCGCTTCACTGTTGATTTGTATACGGTCAAAAAGAGGGATACCTTTAAAAGTATATCGAAGAAGACAGGTGTGCCTGTGGAGGTTATCCTTGATCTGAATGATATGGAGAAGATTATGCCTCTCTCGGCCGGAACAAAAATCTATCTCCCTCCTAAAGGAAAGTTTGTTCAGGACAGGCAAGATCGTTCAATCGTAAAAAAGGCATCACTGAAGAAGAAATCTGCCATAAAAAAGAAACGCTTCAAATCGAAAAGATCTGTTACAAAGGTAGCATATAAGCAGAAGAAAGCTCCGAAGACCGCCTCGAAAAGAATTTAGCCTTCTTTTTTCGCTGATAATTTTAGCTGTGCCTCATCCTTGAAAGGAGAGTTGGGAAATCTTGTGGTCAGTTCCTCATATTTTTTTCTGGCTTCATCAGGTTTCCCTTCTTTTTCGAGAAGTCTGCCGTATTCCATGAGAGCAAAATCCTTGTATATATCGCTTTTCAAATTGTAGAGCGCATCAAGAGTCTTTTTTGCCTCGGCAGAATCGCCTTTCCTGGTATAGATTGTTACCATTTTCCGGTACACAAGCGGCAGGAGTTTTTCTTCGCCGGAGTATCTCTGGGAAAAATCTTTCAGGGTTTTCAGCGCCTCATCATACTGGCCAAGCTCAAAGGAACAGGCAGCAATATAATAGAGGGAGAAAGGCGATTTC
>JAGSYM010000223.1 GCA_018262395.1 Nitrospirota bacterium
GCAGCTTTTAAAGAGAAGTCTGCAAGAACACTGTAAAGCAGCCTCATGTAAAAAAGACAATCACAGAACAGCAAAAAAAACCCATACATAATCAAGCAATACCATAAAGGAGGATACAATGCCGGAAGATATCAAAGCAGATGTTCTTTTAGTTGATGACGAGGAACAGTTTCTTAAAGTCCTTTCACAGAGAATGGAGGGGCGTGGACTCAAAGTTGATACCTCTACCAGTGGCGAGGAAGCTCTCAAGAGAGTTCAGGGGAAAGAATTTGACGCAATTGTCCTTGACCTTGCGATGCCCGGGATGAGCGGTATCGAAACCTTGAAACGTATCAGAAGCGAAAACCCTGATGTGCAGATTATCATGCTGACGGGTCACGGCTCTGTCGAAAAAGGGGTTGAGGCTATCAAGGCCGGGGCCGTCGATTTCCTGGAGAAACCTGCTGATCTGAATAAAATTATGGCAAAGATTGCTGAAGCTAAAAACAAGAAAATCCTTCTTGTCGAGAAAAAGAGAGAAGCCCAGGTTAAGGAAATCTTACAAGCCAAAGGCTGGTAAACGCTGTTCTATATCCATCTCAATCTGATTCCAGACCGTATTTTTTCAATTTCCGCCAGAGGGATACACGGTCGATTCCAAGTATCTGGGATGTAAGGGTTTTGTTTTTCCCTACTTCTTTCAATACCCATTGAATATACGCTATCTCCTGTTCTTCGAGGGAGGGAAGTTTCCCCTCCTTTTTTCTGAATGTCTTTACGCTTATGACTTTCAGGTCTTCAGGAAGATGGGCAATTTCAAGAATACCCCCATTGGCAAGAGCAACTCCTCTTTCAATAATATTTTCCAGTTCCCTCACATTTCCCGGGAAGTCATAATCCTGCAAAATTGTTATTACCTCGGGAGATATTTCCCTTACTTCCTTTTTCATCAATGCATTGTATTTATTGAGGAAATAATAACAAAGAAGCGGAATATCATCCCGTCTCTCTGAAAGCGGAGGGATAAGGAGAGATACAACATTGAGCCTGAAATACAGGTCACGTCTGAAACTGCCTTTTTCTATAGTTTCCTGAATGTCCCTGTTTGTTGCAGCTATGAACCTGACATCCACGTGAACAGGATTGGTTCCCCCGACCCTCAAGACTTCCCTTTCCTGAATAACCCTCAGGAGTTTCACCTGCATAGATGGCGCCATCTCAGTGATTTCGTCAAGAAAAAGTGTTCCTCCGGATGCCATTTCAACAAGTCCTTTCTTTGCTGCCACAGCCCCGGTAAAAGCGCCTTTTTCATGCCCAAATAATTCGCTTGACAGGAGCTCCTCATTAAATGCACCGCAGTTAATAGCAAAAAAAGGACCTTCTGAACGTTTGCTACATGCATGGATATAACGCGCAAATACTTCCTTGCCTGTTCCGCTCTCCCCGTTCAGCAAGACATTACAGTCTGTCGGAGCAATCTGTCTTGCCGTTTCAAGAAGACGCTGCATAGCACGGTCCTGTGTAACTACGTTTACTCTGCCTTTAAAATTTTCTATCTGATCTCTGAGGTTTCTGTTCTCCCGTTTAAGTTGCACCTTTTCAGCAGCTTCCTTCACAATATTTCTTACCAGATCCAATTTAAAAGGCTTTGCAATATAGTGAAAAGCGCCCTTTTTCATCGCATCAACAGCGGATTCGAGTGTCGCGTAGCCAGTAATCATAATGACTTCAGTATCCGGCTGCAGTTCATGGCACTTGTTAAGGATACGCATCCCATCAATCTTTTCCATCCTCAGATCTGTAAGTACAACATCAAACTGCTGTTCTTCAAGCAGCTTAAAGGCATGTAAAGCACTTTCTGTTCCTGTAACAGAATACCCCTCCCTTTTCAGGACATGTTCAAGGTTCTTCACTGCAATTCTTTCATCATCAACTACTAATATCTTTATTTGGTTTTGCATGATACTACTCCTTTATCGGAAATCTCATGATGAATGTCGTCCCTTTTTCAGGCTCGCTGCAAGCCCCGATGCAACCGTCGTGCTCATGTACAATTTCCTGAACGATAAAGAGGCCGAGTCCGGAGCCTTTCCCCACATCCTTTGTAGTAAAGAAGGGGTCGAATATTTTTGGTAAAACCTCAGCCGGTATACCGCTACCGGTATCTTTAATTTCGATATCTATCGTATCTGTTTTTATCGGACATTCACCGGTACATTGCCCCCGATCTTTTTGATACTCGCACCGTTCATCTATCGCACCTTTCAGCATATGTCTGCATGCCATGATAAAAACAGTGCCTTCAGCTTCAATAGAGTCCAATGCATTCTTGATGAGGTTCAGGAAAGCCTGCTGAATTCGCTGTTTATCAGCAAAAATGGTCAGATTATCAGGAATGTCAAGACTGACTGTAATTCTTGATGGAACCTGGCCTTTAAGAAACTGCATAGTCTCTTCAAAGAGTTTTTTCAGAGACAGGTGTTGTCTCTTGAATTCCTTATCTCTTGAAAATTCCAGGAGGGAACGGACAATATTCTTTGCCCTATCGGTCTGTTCATCAATCTGCGAGAGCAAGTCCTTTTTAAATTCGATATTGGCATCTTCGAGCTCTTCGATAAGTATCTGACAGGATGACGATATATTTGAGAGGGGATTATTGAGTTCATGAGCTACTCCTGAGACGAGCGTTCCGAGTGATGCAAGTTTTTCACGCTGGACAAGGTGTTTCTGTCGCAATTCGAGTTCCACAAGCATCTTATTAAACGCGGATATGAGTGATACGATCTCCCTGTCCTTTGAAACAATATTAACCGTTTTCAGCTTGCCTGCGGATATTTCCTCCATCATTGCTTCCAGAGTTTTCAGGGGTTTTACGATCATTCTCGACAGGATCTGTCCGAGAGCTATGCCAACGATAGAGAAAATGAGAATTGCAAAAATGATGATTTTCTGAATTAAATCAAGTAAATTCTGAATTCTTTGCCGTTCTGTCTTTGATATATTCTCTGCGATCGTAACGATCTCTTTTCCCTTTTCCCTTATCTCATTTCTCAGCATATCAAGCTTTGCATTATCATTATGACCTGCGAGCGATACAAACTGTTCCATTAACGAACGGTATTTATCGAGGTCCTCAAGAAGCCTTTTCATGGTCGTTGAAACTATTAGGTTCTTGTACCCTTGCATATTCGTGGTCAAGATTTCCTTTGACTTCTCTATATACCTGATATTTTCATGATAGTCCTCGATTTTGCTGTAGAGAAAGAAGTTCTTTTCAAATCTTCTCATTTCAAGTGTTGCATCAAAAAACTCAGTAACAACCTCTCCAAATCTAACCTTTTTATCGACATACCAGAGTTCAATCACGGTAAAGAGAGAAAGGCCGATGATGACAATAACACCGATATAGTAACCGAAGGTAATTTTTTGTCTTATACTCGTGTGATAAGTAAACATAT
>JAGSYM010000224.1 GCA_018262395.1 Nitrospirota bacterium
TGCATCAGTCAAAACAGCGAGAATTTTGTTCATGATAGCTGGGGCCAAACTGCTGACCGGTACAACGTCTGTGGAATCACTCACCCGTGCCTTGGGAAGTCTGCTCAAGCCGCTTCAGCATGCAGGCATACCGGTCAACGAATTTCTATCGACCATGGGGCTTACGATAAAATCTCTCCCTGTGCTTAAGGAACAGTTTCTGTCCATGTACAGGGAAAGATTGCAGCAAGGAAATATTCGTGGCTTCCGGTACCGGGCAAAAATCATGTCAGCGTTTTTGCTGCCGTTATTTGTGAAGAGTATACAGGCACCCGAACAGTTTTTTGAGGAGAAACAGGGGGATGAGAAGCAAATATCGTAACAGGATCCTATGAGCGCTCTATTTGACATCCTCATCAAGAATGGTATCGTTTATGACGGCACCGGATCAGAACCCTATGAAGCGGATGTAGGTATTACAGGAGACAGGATCTCTTGTATTAACAAAAAATCAGGTTTTGGTTCTCATAGCAACCAATACAAGGGAACAAAGACCATTAATGCGCGCGGACTGATTGTAACTCCCGGATTTATCGATACCCATGGGCACTCTGAATTTACCCTTCTCGCTGATCCACGTGCAGAAGCGAAAATCAATCAGGGTATCACGACGGAAATAAACGGAAACTGCGGTCTCTCGGCTGCACCGCTCTTTGGTGAAGCATTGCTAAGGAGGGAGGATGACCTGAATGAATATGGCATCAGAGAGCGTTGGTCAACCTTTACAGAATATTTTGCTGTACTCGAACAACGGCATATTGGACTGAATTATGTGACGCTCACCGGTCATGGGAATCTCAGGGGCTGTGTTGCGGGATACCGTGACAAGAAGTTGTCGGAGACAGAACACACTGCGATGCACACCCTGCTCGAGGAGTCGGTCAATGAAGGTTCAATCGGGATGTCAACAGGACTTATTTATCCTCCTGGCATGTATGCAGATACAGAGGAACTGATCGATCTTTGTAAGTCATTGAAGAAGATTGATGACATCCGGTCTTGCTTGTATACATCTCATATGAGAAGCGAAGGAGACCGGCTTATCGAATCCATCGGGGAGACAATACGAATCGCAAGGGAATCCGGAATCAGGGTTCATATATCTCACATTAAAACAAGTGGGGAGCGGAACTGGAACAAATTGGATCATGCATTGTCACTCATACAACGGGCAGGAGATGAAGCAATTGAGGTAACCGGGGACAGGTATCCCTATACTGCTTCATCAACTGACCTCGATACTGTACTTCCCTCCTGGACGTATGATGGGGGGGCAGAGGAAGAAATTCGAAGACTAAAGAACCCGGATATTCAACACCGGATAAAGGAGGAAATACTATCAGATCATCCCGAACAGGGATACTGGGAAAATATTTTTGTGACGTCTGTCATGACCGAGAAAAACAGATGGATGGAAGGGAAAACGATTGCCTTCATAGCAGAAGATGAGAGGTCTGAACCCGTTGACATGGTTTTCAGAATTCTTATCGATGAGCAACTCAGAGTTGGGGCGATCTTTTCATCAATGAATGAGGACAATCTCAGAAAGATACTTTCTTTGCCGTATGTAATGATAGGTACCGACAGTTCGGCCCGCTCCTTTGATGGTCTGACACAGAGAGGGAGGCCCCATCCGAGGGGGTTCGGAAGCTTTCCACGATTTCTCGGAAGGTATGTGCGGGACATTCTCGGTATGGACATGGCTGAGGCGATTAGGAAAATTACACTCCTCCCTGCCATCACATTTGGTATAAAAAAAAGAGGAATCCTTCAGCAGGGTGCATATGCTGATTGTGTTATTTTTGATTCTCAGAAGGTTCTCGATCAATCAACATTTGAAGAGCCATTTGTGAAACCTGAAGGGATTCATTCTGTTATTGTAAACGGTGTACCTGCTATATGGGAAGGCAAATCGACCGGGTTGAGGGCAGGCATGATACTAAGACACGGAAGATAGCAGACAGTAACAGGCTTATTTTGACGACAGCACTTTTTTTATAAAATCCGTCCTTACCTCCCTTTATCAAAGGGGGGAATAATCCCCTCTCTGGAAAAGAGGGGTTAAGGGAGATTTTCTGATACATGTACATTCAATAGTGATACTTTTTGTTCATGCGTTGCGTACGGGAGACAGGAGAGAAGGACACTGATAGTATGGGAAATATAAAACGTATCAGGCCAATAATAGGAATTACGACGGATATAGATGGTGAATATCTGCGGCTGAAGGACAATTATTGTGGAGCAGTAGAAGAGGCGGGTGGTATCCCCTTGCTATTGTCACCTGTTGCTGATACTGAACCATATGCAGGACTGATACACGGACTTCTCATTCCGGGAGGGGCAGATATTAATCCTGCCTATTACCGCGAAGAGATGATGCCCTATGTGAATCCCGTGCCGAGAAAACGGAGTGATTTCGAGATGTCGCTGGTCAGAAATATTCTCAGATTGAACAAACCCGTCCTCGGTATCTGCTACGGCATGCAGCTTTTAAATGTTTTTTTCGGGGGCTCTCTCTTTCAGGATATTGTTGCTCAAGTGCCGATAGCAATAAATCACAAAAACTATTATCATAAGATTGTGATAACAGAAAACAGGTTTCTCACACAGGGTACGTTTTCTGTAGACAGTTCACACCATCAGGCAATCAGAACCATGGGAAAAGGTCTTTCGGCAATCGCTCGTTCAGAGGATCATCTCGTTGAGGCTTTTTACAGTGAACAGTACCATTTTCTTGTTGGCGTACAGTGGCATCCGGAACGCAGACAGAAAGACAAACTTTCTCAGAGCATCTTTCATCGTTTTATAAAGGCTTCTCAGAATAATAATCAGACAACTTGAAGGAGGAGAAAATGCTCAGCAGAGAAGAACTGAGGGATATTGCGAAGTTGCGGAATGAGGGTGCGTATTTTGTAAGCCTTTACCTGAATGTTAATGCAATGACCACTGTAAAGGACAACTACGTAATCCACGTAAAAAACATGCTTAAAGAGACAGCTGAAAAACTGGATAAGACTGTGCTGAAAAAGGTGAAAGCGGATATCGCCAAGATTGAATCCTATATTCTGACCAACAAACGGGTGTTCAAAAAAGGGCTTGTCATCCTGAGTTCCCAGGAGAGAAAATTCTGGAAAGAATACCATCTTGCGGTGCCGTTCAGAAACGAGATAATTGTTGATGGCACACCCTATGTAAAGCCGCTTCTTGATGTCCTCGATAACTATCAGAGATGCGCGATACTGCTTGTAGACAGGGAATCTGCACGATTTTTCCTTGTTCATCTTGGGGAAATTGAAGAATATTCCGAGGTGCACTCTGAAGATGTTCCCGGGAGGCATAAAAAAGGGGGATGGTTTTCCCTCGCGGAGAAGAGTT
>JAGSYM010000225.1 GCA_018262395.1 Nitrospirota bacterium
TCAAAACATCGCGGCGCCGAAATATCTTCAAGGTTTATGCCACCAAAAACAGGAGCAATATTTTTCACTGTCTGTATGATTTCTTCAGTGTCTGTTGTCGCAAGACATATCGGGAATGCGTCTATATGGGCAAACTCCTTAAAGAGCATGGCCTTGCCTTCCATAACCGGTAAGGCTGCGAGTGGACCGATGTTCCCGAGACCGAGTACGGCACTTCCGTCCGTTATGATTCCCACGGTATTTCTTTTGATTGTGAAGCGATATGCCTTCTCGCTCTCTTTCCAGATTGCAGAGCATACACGTGCCACACCAGGCGTGTATATGCGTGACAGGTCATTCCGGTTTTTTACCGGCACTTTGGGGTGAATTTCTATTTTCCCTCCAAGGTGCTGAAGAAAGGTCCTGTCAGTGACATGGATGACTCTTACCCCTGAGATTTTTCTAATGGCATCGACGATTTCTTTTTCGTGGGCCTCATCACGGGCATTAATGGTGAAATCCCTCACCATGAAACCTTTGCCGGCCCTGACGATGTCGACAGCCCCGATATCACCAGCCGTTTCGCCTATTGTAGTAGCAATCTTTCCGAACATGCCAACTTGGTTTGCGATCTCGAGTCGGACCGTTATACTGTAACTGGGACTCGGTGTTGTGATCATAGGGTAATTATACAGGTAAGAAGAATGAATGCACAAACGCGGTGACACAAGGTGCTCTGCTATCTGTTACAATACACCTGAGAATTCGAAGATTATAGAAACCATGCAGAGAAACAAGAGTAAACGCAGAAATATTAATCTTATCTCCGTAATCTTCTTTGTTTTCGCAGCAGTTTTCTATCTGGTGCATGAAAAATATCCTTTTCTGAGAACACAACAGGGTGATGGGACAATTTCTGTCGTCATCGTCCATGATGGAGATACGGTGACTGTCATCAGAGATAAAAAACAGGAGAAGGTCAGACTCATTGGTATTGATGCACCTGAGCTTGGGCAGAAACCATGGGGCGAGCAGGCGAAGCAATACCTTGAGTCCATACTCCATAAGTCAGGATGGAAGGTGAAAATAGAATCTGATGTTGAAAAAACTGACCAGCACGGGCGTTTGCTCGCATATTTGTGGACAACTGATGGAAGCCTGATTAACCTCATGATGATAAGGGGTGGCTATGCGCTGCTTTATACCGTTCCCCCCAACGTGAAACATGCGGAAGTATTCAGAAAAGCACAGGCGGAGGCAAGAGAAAAAAGACTCGGCATATGGAGTGAGGAAGGTCTCAGTGAGAGGCCACAGGATTACAGAAGGGAGCATCCCAGGAGATGATCTATTCCTGATTGCATTCAGGCATGTCGTCCGTATAGACTCTTTTGTGTTCTTTCAAGATTTCGCAGACCTCATGGACACTGTCAACGAATGAAATCAACCCCAGATCTTCAGGCGAAATGGTGTTATTGGGGATGAGGGCTGATTGAAACCAGTCTATAAGCCCTTTCCAGTAGTCTTTTCCAAAAAGGATGATCGGGAATACCCCGATTCTTTTCGTCTGTGAGAGGGTAAGCGCTTCAAAAAGCTCGTCCATAGTTCCGAATCCGCCAGGGAAGATGATAAATGCTGTGGCATACTTGACGAACATGAGTTTTCTGATAAAGAAGTACCTGAAGGAGAGCGAAATATCCTGGTATTTGTTCGGAAGCTGTTCTGCCGGTATTTCAATGTTCAGGCCGACTGATTTGCCTTTCCCCTGTTTTGCTCCTTTATTGACACCCTCCATGATTCCGGGACCGCCGCCGGTGATAACGGCAAATCCCGCATTGGAGAGCGTCGTCCCGAGTTCGACTGCCCGCTCGTAATAGTATGAACCTGGAAGCATTCGCGAACTGCCGAAGATTGCTACAGCATGGCCAATATCATTCAGGGTCTCAAAACCTTCCACCAGTTCTGACTGAATCCTGAAGACTCTCCACGTCTCAGAATGTTTTAAATCCTCCATGAAAGTCCTCCTTTTTCTAACTATGTTTTATTCATATATTTTGTTTATGATGGCAGATACAGTATTTTCGCTCATTCTCGGCCCCGATATCCATCGGGACCTCCGAGGTGAATTCTGTCTCTGACAGTATTCAAATCCGCTCAAATACCATATCTGCCATCTGGTTTATGAATAATGTGGGTTGGGATTATCAATACAGGTCAGCACAGTAATTATTATACGGGTTTCCCCGGCATTCTGCGTTGCCGTGGCCCCTGTCCCGTAATCAATGGGCGAAATCTGATATAATATTTCCCAGTGGAAAATACTCTTTCTGTCATCCCGCTTGGTGGTGTTGAGGAGATTGGCCTCAACATGACAGTCTTCGAATACAATGAAGATATTATTGTTGTCGATGCCGGTCTTATGTTCCCGGACGACGATGTACTCGGTGTGGATTTCGTTATTCCCGATTTTTCCTACCTGATCAATAACAGGGAAAAAGTAAAAGCGGTGATCCTTACCCACGGACATGAAGACCACACGGGAGCCCTTCCTTTTCTCCTGAAAGAGATCAGTGTCCCTGTCTATGGTACTCCCTTAACACTTGGTCTGGTAAGGGAGAAACTGCATGAGCATACTCTCGACGATGCTGAACTCATTCCGGTGATGCCCAGGGACGTTATTCATATCGGGAGTTTTTCTGTTGAATTTATAAGGGTGACTCACAGTATCGTAGACGGTGTAGGCCTTGGCATTACCACACCGATTGGGTTGATTGTTCATACAGGCGATTTCAAGCTTGATCCCACCCCTGTCGATGGACAGTTGATGGATTTTCACAAGTTTGCAGAATATGGTGAACGGGGGACCCTGCTCCTCTTATCTGACAGTACCAACGCAGAAAAGGGCGGGTTCACATTCTCTGAAAAAGAGGTCAGGCGTGCATTCGAAAGTATATTCTCAAAGACAGATGGAAGGATCATCATTGCTACCTTTGCATCGAATATCCATAGAATCCAGCAGGCAATCGATGTAGCAGTGAAATACGGGAGGAAGGTTATCCTTTGTGGAAAGAGTATCGTATCGAATGCGCAGATAGCTCTGAATCTGGGGTATCTGAAAATCCCTCACGGCACCTGGCTCAAACTGGAAGACCTTAAGGAACTTCAGGACCAGGAGGTAGTCATTATTACCACGGGAAGCCAGGGAGAGCCGATGAGTGTTCTGTCGAGGATTGCAATAGATGAGCATAAAATCATCAAGATCAAAGACGGTGATACGGTCATCCTTTCTGCAAAAATGATACCCGGGAATGAACGTTCCATCGGGAAGATCATCAATCATCTCTTCAGGAGGGGTGCGGACGTTATTTACGAGAAGGTTTCGGAGATACATGTATCCGGACACGCCTCAAAGGAAGAACTGAAACTTATGCT
>JAGSYM010000226.1 GCA_018262395.1 Nitrospirota bacterium
TCCTCTTAGTCATTCCGGCGGAAGCCGGAATCCAGCGACGTTAAATGTTCAATGAGGCCAAAAGTCACTGGATGCCGGATCAAGTCCGGCATGACAGATGTAGGACATTAATTTACAGGCATCAATAGTACTATCAGCTCTCCTGCGCTTCTGCCTCTTCCAGAGTACTAATCCGATTCTGGATGTCTTCGAGCTGCTTCCTCAGAAATTCTGCCTCTTCCCTAAGAAAGTTTATCTCCTCTTTTGCGGTAAATGATGGTGCGTACGAATATCCATACCCTGCGGGTGCCCAGCGGGGTAATCCCGTTGTACGATACCAGTTCCGCCATCCGCGGCCACCAACAAACCTTTGGCAGCCCAGTGCCCTGCCGCGGCAGAAGCCAAATCCCGCTCCTGCAGGCACAGGATTCAAGGAACCAGGCCTTCCAATGCCACTATAGTATCCTGCTCCACTTCCTGTCCTCGGTCCGAAGCCCTGAGGACCTGTTCCGTCACCGGATGGCATCTCTCATCACCTCCTTTCGATAGCCCTTAGGATTTACTATGTTTAATATGTTGGCTGTCAACATTTGTTGATATGCCAATTTGTCATTTTGCCAAAGAGACAACCCCAGAAGAAATGAGACAGCACTCATAATAGCGGTGTGCATGAAGATAAGAATGATTCCTGCGATGATGCAAACGACAGCAAAACCATTTCCAATAAGCAAAGCCCTTCGCGTTGACCACGTCCAGTTACCACTTAGCAACCACAATGTGGAACGAACAATCATGCCGCCATCCAAAGGCATTACCGGCATCAAATTGTAAGCACTTAAAACCCCATTAAAAATGCTCAGGCAAAAGAATACGGTACTGATAATATCTGATTTCAGGAAAGCAAGATGACCTGCATAGAGGATGATTCCCGCAAGAATATTTGAAACGGGTCCTGCGATAGATACGACGAGTGCCTCTTTTGGTTGTAAAGGTTCACCATCAAGAGACGTGTAAGCTCCAAACAATGACACTATAATTTCCCTGACCGTCAAGCCCATTCTCTGAGCTGCCAGGACATGTGCATACTCATGCATGAAGAGACAACCCATTGAACCAACGAGAATCAAAAAGGAAATAACCATGTGGTCAATAGAATGTAATCCGAGGTCATGAATCGCTGCAATAGCTTGTATACAACAGGAAATGATCACTATCTCGACGATGGCAAATAGTGGGCTTATGCATACTCTACACTTTCCCAATTGTAAAATTGCCATCTTATTGAGCACCCTGTGCCTCCACCATAATAAGAAAACCGTAATCTGTCCCTATACCTGGCATAAAACTCCGCTGATTAAAATTGTTAATGATAATCATTTTCATACCAGCCAAAATTTTTTTTATCTGCTCTTGAGGCAAGCATCACAGAGACCATAGAACTGAATGAGATGGTTCGTAATCTGAAAATTATATTTCTTCGAAAGTCCCTGCTCGGTTTTTTTCAAAAGCTCTTTTTCTTCATCGATAAAATCCGTGTAATCAATTATCCGCCGGCATTTGGTGCACACGAGATGGTGATGGTGACCAATGCTTTTCGGATCTTCAGACAATTCAAATCTCGCTCTGCCATCCCCAAAATCAAATTTAAAAACCAAACCATTTCGAACAAGCAGTTCAAGAGTACGGTAGACAGTTGTGAGACCGATAGACGGATAGACCTTGTGCACAGACAGATATATCTCTTCAGCGCTTGGATGCTCCTTGGTGCTGCTCAGTATATCCAGAATCGCCTGCCTCGGTACGGTAAGCCGGTGACCGCACCCTTTTAATTTTCCATGCAACCATGGGGGTCCTGTTCCATCTCTCCGCGGCATAACTACCAGTCTCCTTATTGATAATGATTATCACTTCCATAATATACGAAAGAATATTTTCGTGTCAAGAGAAATTTGCAGACAATTCGTGCGGTAATTCCAAACTGAATATGGAAGCAATGGTATAATGAAAAATTATTAAGACTATTCACGTTATGATGGAGGTAGTGTATTGTGATTGAGGAGATTTTAAAAAAATCATTAGAAGGGATATCGCTCAACAAAGACGAAATTTCTTCATTGTTCCGGATTCCTCTCTTTTCTGAAGAATCTGCGATGATACTCGCAGCCTCTCGCAGAAAGAGTGAATCGGCAAGTAATGGTTTGGCAGAGGTCCATGCGCAGGTGGGATTAAACATTGCGCCGTGCCCGAAGAACTGTGCATTCTGTTCCTTTGCAGCCAAAAACAAAGTTTTTACTGAAAGTGTCGAAATTTCAGCGGACGAAGCTGTTACAAAAGCAAAACAGTTTGAAACTGATGGAGCTAATGCCGTTTTTGTTATGAGCACTGCAGATTATCCGTTTGGAAAATATCTGGACATCTCCCGTGAAATGAGAAAATCTCTCCGCCGGGAAACAATACTTATTGCAAACGTCGGTGATTTTACACGAGAACAAGCCAGGCAATTAAAAGATGCCGGATTCTCCGGGATATATCACGCCGTACGATTAGGTGAGGGTCGGGATACAAACATTTCTGTGAGTAAAAGACTGACGACTTTCAACAATGCGAGAGAAGCCGGACTGTCATTAGGGACTTGTGTCGAGCCGGTCGGCAATGAACATTCGGTTGAGGAATTAGTAGAAAAGACAATTATTACCCGTGATGCCAGGCCGGTATATAGCGGGGCAGCACGACGAATCCCGATACCAGGAACCAGTATGGCTCAGTACGGTATCGTCAGCGAGGCAAGGATGGCACATATTCTTGCAGTAGTGAGATTATCATTATCATCTGATGTTCCGGGCAACTGCACTCATGAGCCGAATGTCATAGGTGCGGCAGCAGGGGCCAACCTCCTATGGGCAGAGGCTGGGTCTAACCCGCGTGATACTGAGAAGGAGACAGAAGGCAAGCGGGGGATGACGGTCAATGACTGCATACGAGTCCTGAAAGAAGCTGAATGGCAAGTGCTTCAGGGCCCATCTAAATTTTATGGGGCATAACGGCATTTATCTTATGCATCGGTCATTATTTGTTACATGGTCAGAAAAGAGTCAGGCGAAATGATGGTACCCTCTATGGAAGAAATCAAGTATCAGCCGATAGGTATAATTCATTCCCCTTTTAAGGACATCGACGGCATGCCGATTCAACCAACTGGGGCCAAAGGCAGTGCAGGAACTATAGATGTCAATAATGAGTTTCGTGAAGGTCTCAAAGATCTTGAAGGGTTTTCACATATTATCCTGATTTATCATTTTCATAAATCACAGGGCTGTGCGTTATCTGTTAAACCCTTTCTGGATGACAATATGCGCGGCGTTTTTTCCACCCGGGCACCGAGACGTCCAAATCCTATTGGGATATCAGTGGTTGAACTTGAAAAAGT
>JAGSYM010000227.1 GCA_018262395.1 Nitrospirota bacterium
AGGAGCTTGGTACAGATGACAATGTATTGAGTCAGTATCTGGGATATGTGAAATTGCTTATGCAGGGAGAATTCGGCCGCTCGTATTATACAAACAGGCAAGTCCTTAGTGATATTAAGACAAAATTTCCTAATACCCTTAAACTTGCTCTGGGAGCGATGATTATCGCAGTTCCCGGAGGGCTCTTGCTTGGCTTTATCTCTGCATTCAAGAAAAATACCGCCATTGATAGAATTATTTCACTCTGTGCTGTTTCAGGTATGAGCGTTCCGGTTTTCTGGAGCGGCCTTTTGATCATGCTTCTCTTCAGTCTGAAACTCAAAATGCTTCCTCCGTCCGGCACCGGCGATATCCGATTCATCATACTCCCTGCACTGACGCTCTCACTCCCCGCCGTGGGGATTTTGTCAAGAATTACACGAACCACTGTACTGGATATTCTCGATTTGCCGTTTGTCAAAACTGCACGGGCTAAAGGGATAGGAGAAATAAAGATACATCTGGTACATGTCTTCAGGAATGCGCTGATACCCATTTTGACAGTTATCGGACTGGATTTTGCGAGTTATCTGAATGGTGCAGTGCTGACAGAGACGATATTCGGATGGGATGGTATTGGAAGGTTTACCATGGAAGGAATAATCAAAAGGGATTACCCTGTTATCATGGGTTGCGTTATTTCCGGTACGCTCATATTCATTCTTATCAACCTTGTCGTTGATATCCTCTATCACTATTTTGACCCGAGGGTAAGAATTGATGGCAAGAGCAGGTAAGATTTGCATCTCGGTACTGGTTCTTATTTCGCTCCTGTCTCTCTTTGCCCCTCTCATATCGGGATATGATCCAAACGGAATAGACCTTGACAGTCTCAGGGAGCCGCCCGGGTCTGAACACTTGTTCGGAACAGACAGTAAGGGATCGGTATTACCATACTGTTTCCGTCTGGAATATATACTGTTGTGATAGCAATCGTTGCAGTCGGATGGGCGTCTTTTGCAAGAATCATCAGAGGGCAGGTTCTGACTTTGAAAGAAGCCGACTTCATTGATTCAGCCCGTTCTGTAGGGTGCGGTCATCTGAGAATTCTCTTCAGGCATCTTCTGCCCCAGTGTATTCCTGTGATTCTTGTTATGACAGGACTGAAGATGGGAAGTTACATTCTGACGGAATCGGCGTTAAGTTTTCTGGGTTTAGGGGCGCAGCCTCCCACAGCAACATGGGGTTCTATGATCAGTGCAAATAGGATCTATATTTCTTCAGCCCCGTGGATGGTGATATTCCCGGGGCTGATAATCGCTCTGACGGTCCTCTGCTTTAATATCCTGAGTGATTCATTGCGAGACAGGTACGGATTCGCTGAAACGGAGAGGGTTTAATCCCTGCACAGAAACTGGATGACTAAGGTTCCCTTAGTTTTTCTTCCTCTTCCTGCAACATCTTGCATTCGATACACATAGTTGTGACCGGTCTTGCTTCAAGCCTTCTCATATCTATTTCTTCCCCGCATTTTTCACATATACCGAAAATGTCCTGATCAATTCTCTCAATAGCTTCATCAATTTTTTTCAAAAGTTTACGCTCTCTTCCGCGTAACCGCAGCATGAAGTTTCTGTCCATCTCTGCAGTTGCCTGATCACCGAGATCGGGAAATACTGTCGGGCCCGGGAGCTCATTCAGGGCGTCGAGGGCGCCAGCCAAAAGACATTTTTTCTGTGATAGAAGTTTTTTTCTGATCTCATGAAATTTCTTTTCCCTCGGACTGATTTTCTTCTCGGATGCTTTTTTTACAGTTTTGGCCGTCTTTAGTTGTGGAGGTTTTTTTGTTGTCTTTGTCTTCAGGGTCTTCGCTGTAGTTAACGTTTTATTTTTCTTCTGAACAGTATGCTTTTTTTGCTTCACTGTCGGTTTCTTTGGCATAAAAACTCCTAAATAAAATTAACGTAATTGATAGAGTAACAAAAGTTAAAGGTCTTCGTCAACGAAACTTCGCACGATATGAATAATTCTTGACCTTTCATTCCATGCTGTGTAATACTATCAGCGAAGTATTCGGAAGTATTGTTGTATGCAGCTTCAAGGACTTTGGACTTTGTAGCTCCCATACCATGATTCCGTAATCTTCTATTTTTATTATCAAGGAGGTGTCGTAGTATGGTCAAAGGAACCGTGAAATGGTTCAACGAGTCCAAAGGCTTTGGATTCATTACCAAGGAGGATGGCGGAGATGTTTTCGTGCATTATTCTGCTATTCAGGGTAACGGGTTCAAAACGCTGGCCGAAGGTCAGGCGGTAAGCTTTGAAGTTGTTGACGGTCCAAAAGGTCCCAAGGCGGAAAACGTCACAAAAATCTAACCTACTAAACGTGCGGGTCCTGTTTATACGGGACCTGCACTGTTAACTTGTCAACTTTATTTGCATTCCTGCAGAGAGTATATCAGTTGCCCCAATTATGAAAATAGTCTTCCAGTTTTAACACAAATACTTCACTATGTCATTCCGGCTTGGCCGGAGTATTTCTTTGGTGCAGGTTTTTTCTGTCATACAATTTAAAGAATGATTCCGGTCAAGCCAGAATGAAAAAATGGGAAGCTCATGGAATATGAAGAACACTTAGAAATAGTCGACTAATAAGGGGTCAGTTATCGGTTATGCACCGAGGAGCAGAATCCATGGAAATCCTTCCCTGACGCACAGAGTAGTACATGTTCTTGTCTTGAATAGGAAAGGAGAGATCCTTTTGCAAAAGCGCTCTGAGAGAAAGGATGTTGCTCCAGGGAAATGGGATACGTCAGTCGGCGGACATGTAGGTATAGGTGAAGATTTGCTCACCTCGTCGAAACGGGAGATGCATGAAGAACTCGGCATCATCGGACATGAACCGGAATATCTTTATTCGTATATTCACAGTAACGAATATGAAACTGAGATGGTTACAACTTACCGTTGCACGTGTGAACACGGATTTTCATGCAACGAGGATGAAATTGACGAGGTGCGCTTCTGGAGTCATGATGAGATACATAATGCAATCGGGCAGCAGATACTCAGCGACAACTTTGAGCATGAATTCCAGAGATACCTCGGATATTTGGGAAGCAATCTGCTGTGAACAGAGTTCTATCTTGGTAATTCGTAAACGACGTCCCTAATCTCAGCAGGCGGGCCTTCTTTGGCAGGGCCGAGAGCCGTGACCCGGTAATTTCTCTTTTCTATTGTGCTCCCGTTGTCTGCATAAGACGGTGTATGGGTGAAGCCGATAAAAACATAACCTTCCTGTTTACTCATTTCCCTGTATACTCTGTAACCGCTGACCCAGGTTTCTGGAGGTTCTTTCCATAACAAATAGACGTTTTCAGAGGTCGGAACTGCCTCGAGGTTCTGCGGTGATGACGGTATGAACTCAAGGGGATTTACCGTGAGATCTTCTGATAGAGGCCCTTCGTCCCTTATTCTGCTTCCTGTAGAACTTCTGACTGTATAAAAAACAGTCTGGTTAATATCAAAAGAATCCTTAAATGAAGGTTTCTTGAGCGGCTGTGCATTCAATGGGACGAGAGAGTAAGTTCCCTTTTGGGTACTTTTATAAATATTATAAGTGCTTTTTTCATCCACTCTTTCCCATGAAAGGTCAAGCGTTTCATGATGAACAGAAAATGTGAGTTTTCGCGGTGGAGAAGGCGGGATAACTGGTTTGATACTGAGTATAATCGAATCATTCGTGATTCCTCTGAGACTTTCCGAGATGATTTTGTAGTGATATTCCTCTCCTGTAGCAAAGTTACTATCCTTATGAGAACGTTTTTCCTTTGCTATAAAAGCGATTGATTGAAAATCACCCGCTGATGATTTCAGCAGATGGAATCCTTTTAAGCCCTGTTCTTTTGTTTTCGGGAATTCCCACGATATGATAATTTCCGATTCCCTGTGGATTGCTGTCAGGCCCGAAGGTGCTTCGGGCTTTTCGTATGATTTAAGCGTTGGATCACCTTTTTTCCCACAAGCCGGTAATAATAAAAAAAGTAAACAGCAGACAATAGATAGTAGGTAGTAAACAGTAGGTAGTAGACAGGAAAAAATTGAAAATATATGTTTGTTCTTGATCATGCAATGATAAATCATTTTACCATCAATTTGTGAACATGTCCCGTTCAAGATAATGCGTCATGCTGAACTTGTTTCATCATCTCAAAAAATTAAGAAATCAGAGATCCAGAAACAAGTTCGGGATGACAAAAATGTTCAGCACCCTCTGCTACAGTCACATATTTCTGTCATTCCGGCTTGTCCGGAATCCTTCTTCATGATTTTGAACGAGTCAGAAAGATTCCCGTGCGAGGGGAATGACAGAATGGAAATTTGTCATAGGTTTATCAGAAGTATTAGTAGACATTATTTATTGCCTGTCTACTACCTACTACATGCTACCTACTGTTTTTTTGAGTCTCTTGATCTGTTTCTTCACTTCATCCGGTGCTGTGCCACCCTCGGACTTTCTGTTTCTAACAGATTCCTCCGGCCTGAGAACGGAGAAAATGTCGGACGAAATCAGAGGGGAGAACGTACGGAGTTCCTTTAGTGAGAGCTGATCAAGACGTTTCTCATTTGTGATGCACGAGAGAACGATCCTGCCGGTAATTTCATGGGCATGTCTGAACGGGATACCCTTTTTTACAAGATACTCTGCAATATCGGTAGCTGTCGAATAGGCATCGCCTGCGGTCTCTCTCATCCTTTCCGTATGAAAAGCGATGCCGGGGAACATTTCATTCAGGACAACAAGACAGGATTTGATCGTGTCAACAGTATCGAAGACAGGCAGTTTATCTTCCTGCAAATCCCTGTTGTATGAGAGGGGGAGGCCTTTCATGACTGTCAGGAGTGCGATGAGGTTTCCGTAAACTCTCCCTGTCTTTCCACGAATCAATTCTGCTACGTCCGGGTTTTTTTTCTGAGGCATGATGCTTGAACCTGTTGTAAACGCATCCGGAAGTTCGATAAATTTAAATTCCTCTGAAGACCAAAGAATGAGCTCCTCGGCGAGCCGTGACAAGTGCATAATAAGAAGTGCTGACGCCGATAAAAATTCTATCGCAAAGTCCCGGTCGGATACCGCATCAATGCTGTTCCGGGATATGCTGTCGAAACCGAGGAGTTGTGCAACATATTGTCTGTCCACGGAAAGAGTTGTTCCGGCGAGCGCACAGGAACCGAGAGGCATCTGATTTACATTCGCATATACAGTCATCATCCGTCCAACATCTCTTTGAAACATTTCGACATATGCGAGGAGATGGTGAGACAGAAGCACGGGTTGTGCCCTTTGCATATGCGTATAGCCGGGCATCAGCGCATTAATGTATTTCGAGGCACTGGTAAGAAGCGTGCGCTGAAATTGTTTGATGAGCGTTACGATTTCCTGCACCTGGCTTCTGAGATAGAGTCTGAGGTCAAGGGCTACCTGGTCATTGCGTGATCTGGCTGTGTGGAGTTTTCTTCCGACATCGCCGATCTTGCTGATAAGGGCGGTCTCAATATTCATGTGAATATCCTCGAGGTCTTCCCTGAAAATAAATTTTCTGGCTGCTATTTCTTTCGCAATTTCTTCGAGTCCCCAGACGATTTTTTCCGAATCTTTCCGAGGGATGATTCCCTGTTTACCGAGCATCTTCGCATGCGCAATGCTTCCCTGTATATCGTATGTCCAGAGGCGGTAATCAAAGGAGATGGATTCTGTGAAAGAATCAGCAATCTTCGAGGTTTTTTCCCTGAAACGTCCTGCCCATAGTTTCTTCATAGTT
>JAGSYM010000228.1 GCA_018262395.1 Nitrospirota bacterium
TGAGATTGGTTCACCAGTTAATAAAATTTGCAGCTAATATGAAGAGCAAGGAGGGAGCATGATAGCTTTAACGGGACTTATCATCCTCGGAATATTACTATCGGTCATTATCTTTGGTATCGCAATTTATAACAAACTCATACGGCTCAGAAATACGGTGAAATCATCGTGGTCTGATATTGATGTCCAGTTGAAGAAGAGGTATGACCTTGTGCCGAATCTTGTCGAGACCGTAAAAGGATATGCCTCACACGAAAAGAGCGTATTCGAAAATGTTACGAAGGCCAGGTCGATGGCCATGAACGCAGCCACTCCTGCTGATAAGGCAAAGGCCGAGAATATGCTGACCGATACTTTGAAGAGCCTCTTTGCGCTTGCAGAGGCATACCCCGAGCTGAAGGCAAATACCAATTTCATGCAGCTTCAAACACAGGTGAAGGAACTCGAAGATAACATTGAGAGTGCAAGGCGCTATTACAATGCGGTTGTCCGTGATTTCAATATTGTCATTGAATCATTCCCGTCGAATTTTATCGCGTCGTCGTTTGGATTCACGCAGGAGGAATTCTTTGAACTCGAATCACCTGAGGTCGAAAGAAAGCCGGTGAAGGTGAGTTTCTCCTAAACACGATGCAGGATGCATGATATACGATTCAAAAGACACGATGCAGAATAAGAGAAAAATCCCCCCTAACCCCCCTTTTGTAAAGGGGGGGAAAAGGGGGATAAATAGACTCGCTATCATATGTCTTATATTCAATATCTGTTTTTTTATTTCTCTCTCCATAATTCAAACTGTTTCAGCCCAGGATTTTACGATTGTTAAATTCCACGCCGATATAACCGTGAATGAAGATGCGTCTCTACTTGTTCAGGAGACAATACTGGTCAAGTTCCATGAATCAAGGCATGGTATTTACCGGGAGATCCCATTCAAATATACCGATGAACAGGGCAATACCGAAAGGACACCTTTACATGTTCAGTCAGTGACTGATCAGGCAGGAGTGGAGAGAAAATACAGAGTTGCAAAAAAGGGGAATGTCGTAAACATACGGATTGGAGATTCCAAGCATTATGTTGAAGGCTTTCAGACCTATGTGATTACATATCAGGTAGAAAATGCACTCTTGTTTTTTGACGACCATGACGAACTCTACTGGAATGTGACCGGCAATTACTGGTGGTCTCCCATACATGAAGCTTCGGCGCGGGTAGCGCTTGCAGTGAAAGATCAGAGCAGGAACCTTTGGTCAGCCTGCTATACAGGCGCTTTTGGTTCCAGGGCATCTCAATGCAGATATGAGGCATCTCACAATATTGCTGAGTTTTCAAGTACAAAGAGCCTTGCCCCCCGTGAAGGTCTCACGATTGCATTTGGATGGGACAAGGGACTCGTTTCACAACCATCTTCCTATGAGAAATTTTTGTGGATGATCGATATACGGGAGAACTGGATTTTTCTTATACCCTTTTTCTCTCTGGCATCTATGGTATATCTCTGGAGAACAAGGGGAAGGGATCCAGGAGTGAGAGCAGCGGTGGCTGTTAAATACGAACCACCAAAATACAATAACGTTCCCCTGACAGCCGGTGAAGTTGGTGCATTGATTGATGAGAAGCTTAATTCGAGGGATATCACCTCATCGATTATTGGGCTTGCTGTGAAGGGGTATATAAGAATTGAGGAACAAAAGACAGAAGGCCTGCTATTTGATTCAACAGATTATTATCTTTGGAAGGTCAAGGGGCCGGATGATACCCTGAGCTCTTTTGAGAAACTCCTGATGAGTAAAATATTTACGGGTGAATTCCCCGGGAGAATGGTTTCTGATATGAAGAACAAATTTTATGCTGATTTGAAAATCATAAAGGACACCCTCTACGCAGAATTAACCAGTAAACGGTATTTTCTTGTCAGCCCGGAGAGTGTGAGAAAGGTTTTTAGTACTGCCGGAGTAATCATTGCGGTCGCATCTGCAATTCTTTTTGCGATCCTGACGTCTTCTCCAAAGAGTGTATTTGCCGGGTTGCTGACCGGCCTTCCTGTCGTGGCGTTTGCGCGGGTGATGCCTGTTAAGACGAAATCAGGGGCTGCCGCATATATGGATATCATCGGATTTCAGGAGTTTATGAACCGTGCAGAAAAGGACCAGCTTGAACGGATGGGGGATAAAGACCTTTTCTCAAAGTTTCTGCCCTATGCGATAGCGCTGAATGTTGTGGATAACTGGGCCAGGGCATTTGAAGGGATTTATCAGGAATCACCCCAATGGTATGTTTCACACACCGGCTTGAGGTCATTCAGCCCGTCCCGTTTTTCCCATGCCATCAGCTCGGCAACTTCAGGTCTTGCCTCAGCCATGTTCTCCGCACCAAGGGGCAGTGGTGTCAGCGGGGGCGGAGGCTTCGGTGGAGGATCTTCAGGAGGCGGTTTCGGTGGAGGCGGAGGGGGGAGTTGGTAGGGTTACTTTTTTTTGTAAACCTTCTGCATGATCTCGGGGAACCATGTCTTGAACTCAGGATAAACCCTTCCGAGAAAAAGCTTCAAGCCTTTGATTTCATTTTTCAAATCTTTTATTTCCTGCAGGTCTTTGTTCACAGAGTCTAACTTTTCGGTAAGAGTTGCTATCTCTTTTTCAAGAAGTTTCGTTTTGTCATGTGCGATTGTTTCTTTTTTCAAACTTGATCCTCCAGCATTGGTTTTTTTAAAGCTTCAGTCGTATGGCGTTATTATAACAGATATGTATTGCCTCAAGGTTGGCACATATATGAATCATTTCAGACATATTTCGCTGCTGCTCTTTTTTTCTGTTTTGCCTTCTTTTTCCTTATTTTTTCTCTTTTCATCTCGGCAGGTGTTACCTGACCTGACAGGTTCTCCAATCTCTTGACGAGCTCGCGCCGGGCGAGAAATCGGTTGACAGACTGGCTCCTATCCTTCATGCACTTCACTTCAGTACCTGTGGGAACATGTTTGATGTACACACATGTCGCAGTTTTATTTACATTCTGCCCGCCGTGGCCGGATGAACGAATGAACTTTTCCTCAATATCATTTTCAAGGATACCAAGAGCTTGCATCCTCTCACGAAGCCATGTGTTTTTTTCTTCACTCACTGCAAAAGAAGGCATGTATAGACTTTCTTTTAATAATATTCACAAATATCTCGCCGTATCCGTCATGCCCGAGGTTCGCAGTCGGGCATCCATGTTTTCTTTAAAGTGGGTTCCCGCCTTCGCGGGAATGACAGCGAAAAAATATAGACTGTTATAAGACTGTATTATTCTTCTTCGCGATTGCATAATTACTCTGACTGATATACTTAATTTCCTGTTGAGTATTATAATTAAATCCATGGAAGATATCGTGAAATTCTTACCG
>JAGSYM010000229.1 GCA_018262395.1 Nitrospirota bacterium
GACGATCGCAACAAGCTCCTCGTCCTCAGACCTCCCCTTACACTCAGTGAGGGCACGCAGGGAGACCCTGAAGCCCAAAGCAAGGCCCGGACAGGAATGTCCGTGAAAATCAACTATTTCATCATATGTTTTCATACAGGAATTTTACATGAAAAAGGACTTTTTGGGTAGGACTTCATTTAAGCCAGCCTTTGTTTCATGACTGTTTCTGCTTTTTGTCTTGCAGAAACCGCTTATCTTGATTAAGATATCGGCAAAAATTTATTCACTCTATCTAAAGATAATACGTGAGACTTCTGATGAAAAAAAAATTTAGCAGAATTTATCAATTCAATATCACCTTAAAAAATATAAAACCGCCTGTATGGAGAAGGATACAGGTTCCTGAAACCTTCACCTTCTGGGACCTGCACGTCGCCATACAGGACGTTATGGGATGGTTTGACAGTCACCTTCATCAATTTAAGATAAACGAGCCCTTGTCCTCCGCCAAAGTGGAGATAGGAATTCCGGATGAACAAGATGATTACTATGAAATACTGCCGGGCTGGAAACAAAAAATCGCGGATTATTTTTCTCCTGATAACAAAACAGCTGATTATACGTATGATTTCGGTGATAACTGGGAGCACACAGTACTGCTCGAAAATATTCTCCCCCGTGAAAAAGATGTGGTCTATCCGCTATGTATCGACGGACAGAGGGCCTGTCCGCCTGAAGATTGCGGGGGTGCATATGGATATGAGGAGTTTCTGGAGATCATCATGGATCCGGACGATGAAAGATACGAAGAAATGCTGGCATGGGCAGGAGAATTCGAGCCTGAATATTTTAATAAGGATGAAGTCGTCTTCGACGACCCTGCAAAGAGGTTAAAGACATTGTGGGATTGAGGGTTTAAGGGACTCGGAAAATTCAAAAAAACCATTCACCGCGGAGAGCGCAGAGGACGCATGCAAAAAAGTAAGGACTGATTAAAGAGGGTACTGTTCCTGCTTAAGGCAGGTACTTCTCCTTCTTGGCGAAAAAACTCTTACTTTCCGGATTCACCTCTGCGTTCTCAGCGTACTCGCTTAGAAGCGCCTACTTTTGGCTGCGGTGAACATTCTCTAAAACGGTATCATGGAAAATTCTAACTATGAGTTCCTTATTTGGCTGGTTGCCAGACTTCAGGCGCCATACTCCCCATTGTCCCGAATTCTATGAGCGATGGTCTGATAATCACTATGCAATAATTAGGGTCGTCAGGCCCGGAAAAATAATTCTTTAATGCCTCAAACCAGAATGCTTCCCGTTCGACTTTGTCAGTTGAGATTTCAGCATTTCCTTCCACCTGCAGAAAATGGTCTGCTGTCTCCATACTTGCCGCTCCCAGAGATATGTGGACATTAGGGTTTTTCCTGATCTGTCCGACCTTCCTGCTTTCCTTATGAGTACAGAAGCGGAATACCAGGTCCTTATCAGCTTTAGCGACAACATACCGGACCCATGGCCGCCCATCTGCCGTAATAGTCGCAAAATTGATGAGCTGCAAATCCTTCCCCGCATCGAAAATCCTTTCCTTCAAATCACTCATGTCATGCCTCCTTTGAGAGATTCATTGATATGCTGACAGCACAGCGGCTTCCCGGTAAAGAAATATGTTCCTTTCTTAAGTATATCATGTCGGGAATAAGTCGATAATACTGGGGAAAGATTCGAACATGGAAGAATGTGGTCTCAATGCTTTCTATCTGCCGATCTATTGACACTTGGACTTCCGCACTATTCACTTTTCACCATTCACTATTCACCGTCTTTAATTCCCCCCTCCCATTGGCCTAGCCCACCATCGCAGCAAATCAAATAAACAATGCCAAGCCCCGCCATTTGATCAACCTTCATTATCAGCTTACCTCATTCCTCAACCACTCAAACACCGCCCAGGTCGCCTTTAAATCCTCTTCGTTATACTTCAGAATCTCATCCATCAGGGCCTTTCTTTTCCCCTCATCTTCTGATTCTACCGCCTCGATGTATTTCGCAATCGACCAGTCTCCGCCGTATTCATCCTGTGTCCTCTTGAAGCCGATATATTTTTCTACTACCTTGAGGCTGTAGCTTGGTTCGGGAATGATGACGGCATCACGGGTGATAGGCAGCAGATCAACCAATTGACCCAGAACTCTTTCAGCAATGCCTTTCCTGTCACCATATCGCTCCATATATGTCTTTATCTTTGTCTTCTCGTAATGATGCCAATGGACAAAGGGGATGTCTCCATACTCTGCGAATATTTCTCCCGCAATCTTCAGGAAATCTTCCCAGCACTTTTTATCATTGTCAGGTCCTGTCTCGGCAAGAGCATACAAAAAACCGCCCGGTTTTTCACCAAAGACCTGCATGCCCCAGAGATAGATTTTGTCCAGCTCTTCCAGTTGCGGCGGCAGGCCTTCGAGGTCGAACATCACATAGTTTTGCGAAATGGGGAGTTCCGGCTTCTTGAGAGCACGCTCTTTCTTGTCGAGCATCGCCCGTGCCTGAAGGAGAATCCCTCCTGCCTTCTTGCCGACCTTCTGCTCCCTTGATCCCCACGGCCTAGTCAATTCAGACAGGCTCGCTTTATCATACCGCGACACAAGTTCCTGAATGGTGAAAACGCCCAAATCCCGAAGCCGTCTTGCAAGTCCCTGGTCGAGATCGTAGACTAAAGCGACATCCTGGTTCTCCTTTGCCCGGGACATGCAATAGTCGTTGTAGCCGCATCCGCCGCACTTGGACCAGCCGACAGGTGAATACGGTTCTTCATCCAAAGACAGAATATCCAGCAATGAGCGCATGTAGGAGAGGACGACGTCTTCACCGGCATAATCGATCGACTCGATAAGGCCATCGCCTTTTAAGACCTCAAGCCGTACAGGTTTCTTTCCTGTTGTTTTTTCAAACAGCCAGCCGTATACCTGCAACTGCCTCGGTATTTCAGGGTGGTCCTTTTCGGTCACGTGACGCGCAAGTTTACAGTCACGGATCACATACCCGTGAGGTTCTTTAATCAAAAAGTCCGGGATGCCGACAACCTCGATCATCCTGCCGTCTATCTGTATCTGATATCTCAGCTCGCCCTGATAAATAACAGGGCTTTGTTTTCTGATTTCTTCTACTGTTTTATCCGGAGGAGCGCCGGTTAAATCAGAAAATACAGGAAAGGTGGAAAGATGGTCCTTCTCATGTCGCTGCCCGAGCTGAAATAAAAGCTGCTCAAATGCGCTCGGAGGAGATGGTTGAAATCCTTCATGGGTAAGATATAACCTTAATTCGCATACGGAAGGACTGTAAAGACTGTATAAATCAGAAGGCTTAAGTGTTGCAGTCATTTGCTCCTCTTTGTC
>JAGSYM010000230.1 GCA_018262395.1 Nitrospirota bacterium
CATATTTTCTGAGGAAGAGCCGCTTTTTCGGTATCGGAAAATCCTAATTTTTGGAAGAATTCCGGGTGATACGTGAGTGCAAATATCCTTTTTATCCCCAGAGCTTTCGCCTCCTTGATACATTGCTTCACCAGATTTTTTCCAATGCCGTGCTTCTGAAAACGCTGCTCCACGGCGAGTGACCGTATCTCGGCAAGGTCTTCCCACATAATATGGAGTGCACAGACACCGCAAACATTTCCGTCAGCTTCGCATATCACGAAGTCCCGCAGCGTTTCATAGAGTTCATTCAGCGACCGTGGGATCATCTGCTCACGTTTTGCAAAATCGTTGATAAGACTGTGGACCTGCTTAAGATCAGATATCTTTGCTTTTCTGATTTTCACGGTATGTCATCCCCTCAAGAATTGCTTTTTTGTTGACATCAATAAGATTCTTTTTTTTGCCCTTCATTGAACTCTCAACAGCCTGAAGTGCTGATGCCTTGCGCACAATGCCTGTTTCTGCAATCATGCCTCCGAGCATGACCATGTTGGCTGATTTCGTATCCCCCAATCTGCTCGATATATCTGTTGCAGGAATTCCCACGATTTCGATGTCAGTGCGCAGAATACCCTTCTTTATAAGGGAGGCGTCGAAGCAGAGGAGGCCATTCTGCTTAAGCTGCGGCAGAAATTTGTTCAGTGATGCATCACTCATGACGATCAGGATATCGGGAGACGTCACAACGGGAGACCCAATCAGCGCATCCGAAAGAATCACCGTGCAATTGGCAGTCCCCCCCCGTACTTCTGCTCCGTAAGACGGGAACCAGGTCACTTCCCTGCCTTCAATCATCCCGGCATGAGCGAGGGTTTTGCCGAAAAAAAGGATCCCCTGTCCGCCAAATCCCCCTATGATAATCTTGATTTCCAGTTATTCTGTCTCCCTGAATTTGTCCTTAAAAGTTCCCAGGGGAAAGACAGGGATCATTTGTTTCTGAATCCACAGAAGTGCATCCCTTGGTGACAGTTGCCAGTCCACGGGACAGGGAGAAAGTATTTCAACGATACTGAACCCTTTCTCCTCGATCTGGTACCTGAAAGATTTTTCGATCGCCTTTTTCGTAATGATGAGATTCTTGTGTGAATCGAGGGATGTCCTGACGATATACGAAGGCCCTTCCAGTGTGGCAAGAAGTTCAGCAACGCGCAGGGGGTACCCATCAACCTTACTCTTTCTTCCCGATGGTGTGGTCGTTGTCTTCTGATCGGGAAGGGTTGTCGGTGCCATCTGGCCGCCGGTCATTCCATAGGTTGCATTATTTACAAAAAAGACAGAGATATTTTCTCCCCTGTTTGCAGCATGGATTATCTCGGCTGTGCCGATTGCAGCGAGATCACCGTCACCCTGATACGAGAAGATTATTCTGTCGGGTAATGAGCGTTTCAGGCCTGTCGCTGCAGCGGGAGGTCTGCCGTGCGGAACTTCGAGCATGTCGAAATTGAAGTAATCATAGGCAAAAACGGCACATCCGATCGGGGCAATACCGATCACCTTTTCCCGTATCCCTAACGTGTCGATTGCCTCTGCAATGAGCCTGTGGATGAGGCTGTGCCCGCAACCGGGACAGTGCCGGAACGGTTCCTGCTTAAGACTTGCCGGTTTCTGGAAGACCTTCTTCAATAGTCTCCTTTATTTCCAACAGTGCTCCTTCGAGCAATCCGTAATCGCTTATGATCAATTCGCGGAAATGGAATAATTTCATAACATTCATTGTAAATTGTAAGCCCGGTATAATCAAGTCTGCCCGCTCCGGTTCAAGCCCCTGAATTTTTTTTCTTTTCTCAAGCGGGAGCCGCACAAATTTTCTCTGCATCTTCGTTAATCTGAGGAGAGGGATATGATGGAGGTGGATTTTCTCACGCGAGTAAGAATCAAGACCCAGGTCAACAGCCGCAATCGTTGTGAACGTGCCCGCAGTCCCAATAAACAAAGTGGACTTGGTTATGAGACGTCTGAGTTCCGTCGCGATGGTTTTTAATGTGCTGTTAATTTCATGATTTAATTCGTCGATATCGGTTTCTGAGACCTGATCCGTTCTGATGCATTTCCGGGCAAGCTTTATTACTCCGGCTGGAAGACTGCCCATACTGTGGCGATTTTCTCCATCATAAACAATCCATTCTGTGCTGCCCCCTCCGATGTCCATGATAAAAAGGGCTTGTGGGGGAGACTCTTTTGCACTTTCCCCTGCCAAGGCGGGCGAGAGCGGGCGCATTGCTTTTACTCCTGCCGGCGAAAAGGCATACAGAATACCTTTGAGTATCAGATGAGCCTCTTTCTCGCCGGAAATCACCTCCACCCGTATACCGGTTTCTTCCCGTACCCTTCTGATAAACATGTCCGCATTTTCTGCTTCGCGCAGAGCACTGGTCGCAACTGCCTTGACGTGCCTGACCCCGTAACGCTTCATGACCGTTGAGAATTTGCGGAGTACTTGCAGAGATAATGCTGTATTTTCAGGCTGAAGTGTTCGGGTATGATCAACCATGCTTCCAAGACGGGTTATTTTTCTGTCAGAATAGACATCAATGATCCGGTTGTCGACGAATTTGCCGATCAGAAGCCGTAAGGTATTTGACCCAACGTCTATCGATGAGAACAAAGACATTCCGGGGATATTATAAATGAGCATGCAGGATAAAGGTATCGTTGCCATGCTCATCGAAAGCAGGTTGCTTTTATGCTGTTTTTTATGGTATAAAATGCAGATTCATAAAAGACGCGAGAAATATTTAACAAGGAGATATCCTGGATGAATGTATATGAGAACATGGTTATTCTGAACGCGGCAATTTCTGATGAAGAAGCAGATGCGGCGGTTGTGAAGATAAAGGACCTGATAACAGGACAAGGCGGGGAAGTATTAAAAGTTGATATTTGGGGGAGGAGAAAGCTCTCATATGAGATCAAGAAACAGAAAAAAGGGCTGTATGTACTCCTTTTCTTCAAGGCACCTTCCTCAACAATCAGGAAACTGGAAGAATTTTTCAAAGTCTTTGATACGGTGCTGAAATATATCGTTTTTAGGCTTGGGCGCAAACAGGTTCAGAATTTGGAAAAAGTTGAGCCCGCCACAGAGACTCCGGCAGAGCAGAAAAGTCAGGGGTAATGTATAACAAGATTATACTGATCGGGAACCTGACCAAGGATCCTGAATTGAGATATACGCCGCAGGGAACTCCTGTTGCGTCATTCAGACTTGCAGTAAACTACAAATACAAGCAGTCTGATGAGATGAAGCAGGAGACCATGTTTATTGACAATGTTATTTTTGGGAAACAGGCGGAATCATGCAGCAAATATCTCAATAAAGG
>JAGSYM010000231.1 GCA_018262395.1 Nitrospirota bacterium
AAACATATGAAGTTTTTTCTGAGAAGGGTTATCGGTTCGGCAGTCGAAACCGATATGGATAAGCAGGGGAGAGTTCTTGTCCCTGTTGCCCTCAGGGAAGACGCGAATATCAACAGCAATGTCGTAATTGTCGGTCAGGTGGACAGAATCGAGCTCTGGGACAGAGATGAGTGGGATAAACTTGTTGACCTCTCTCAGATAGACAAGGAATCGATGGAAGAAGGCCTTGCGGCACTTGGTTTTTAAGGGTAAGAACGTCGCTTGACAGCAGAGATCAACCATCTGCCGGTTATGCGGGAAAAAGTGGTGGAGATGCTCAATGTTAAGCAGAACGGGATTTATGTCGACGCAACAACCGGACTCGGGGGACATGCAGATGCAGTATTACAAAGGATGGGCTCTGATGGCAGACTTATCGGTATCGACAGGGACGACGAAGCACTGCAGAGAGCAAAAGAGAGGCTTTCAGATTCGAGGGTGACACTGATGCAGGGAGACTTTGCCGATATGGAATACCTGCTCTCCGCAGACGGTATAACCGCTGTGGACGGTGTTCTGTTTGACCTCGGGGTATCAAGCATGCAATTAAAGAGTCCGCGGAGGGGATTCAGTTTCGCATCTGATGCACCCCTTGATATGAGAATGGATAGAAACCAGAAATTATCTGCTTTCGACATTGTGAACAGATATCCTGAACATGCATTGGAGAAAATATTCCATGAGTTTGGTGAAGAGCGCCTCGCAAGAAGAATTGCAAAGGCCATTACACAGTGGAGGGAGAGAAAGCTGATCGAAACATGTGCCGAATTGTCGAGGATTGTTGAGAAAGTATACGGGATCAGGGGAAGAATTCACCCGGCAACGAGGACGTTCCAGGCATTGAGAATCGCTGTCAACCAGGAGCTCGCGCAGCTTACAAAAGGACTGCATGCTTCGATGAATCTCCTGAAGCAAGGCGGGAGGATATGCGTTATCTCGTACCATTCACTTGAGGACAGGATAGTCAAACATTTTTTGGCAGATGAGGCGAAAAAGAAGGTGCTCAGAATTATTACAAAAAAACCTATAACTCCTGCACCCGAAGAGCTGAGAATGAATCCCTCTTCACGGAGTGCAAAATTACGAGTGGCGGAGAAGATATAATGCGGAAAACAGGAATGCATCTTATGTCATTTGTGCTGAAGCCTTTCCTTATAACACTTTTGCTTGTCGGTGTGTTCGGGCTGGTTTACCTGAGGGCAAATTTCCTGAAACTGGAGTATTCTCTCGGTGAACTTGAGAAAAAGAAGATGCATTGCCTGCGAGACCGGAAAATGTTGTTCGCTGAAAAGACGAGTCTGCTGTCGTTTGCGCGGTTGGAATCATCCCCGAGCGAGGAAGGCTTTGTCCTGCCCGACAGACTCAAGGTAGTTCACATCAGTAAACAGATGAGGTCTTTGACGCAGCAGGCATCGCTGAAGCAGAAGCAATTGGCTGAACCGTAAAACGTTTAGAGGTGGGGGGATGAGTAAAAAGAGGGCGGTTATTCTTCATACTGCTATCATCTTCAGTTTTATTCTGGTCTCCCTGCGTCTTGCCGACCTCATGATCATTGACCATAAACGTCTTGCAGAGAAGGCGCAGCAGCAGCACGTCAAAGTTGAAGATATTCAGGTGAGAAGGGGTACTATCTTTGACCGGAGGGGGCGCGAGCTTGCGTTAAACCTTGAACTCGAATCCCTCTACTGCGACCCGGAAGCCCTCATTGCCGATGAAGAAGACATAAAAAAGCTTGGATCATTAGTGAATAAAGAACCGAGGCGTATCCTTGCAAAAATACCTGATGAAGGGAGATTCGCATGGATCAAGAGGAAACTTTCTCCCGAAGTTGCGGATAAGGTAAGAGATCTTGACATTGAAGGTCTGGGTTTTGTGACTGAAGCAAAGCGGGTTTATCCCAAGGGGGAACTGGCTTCTCACATCATCGGATTTGTCGGCATAGACAATCAGGCGCTTGAAGGTGTTGAACTCAAGTTCAACAAGTACCTGACGGCGAAAGGCGGGAAGGTTCTCCTGGAGAGGGATGCGAGCGGAAAGACCCTTTCATCAGGAGTGAATACAGAAGCAAAAGGAAACAATATCGTGCTGACAATTGATGAAGTCCTGCAGCGCCTGATGGAGAAGGAGCTTGAAACAGCAATGGAGCACTGGAAAGCTGCTGCAGCGTCAGCAATCATGATGGATCCCTATACCGGTGAAATCCTTGCTCTCGCGAACAGACCGGCTTACGATCTGAACAGGAGCGGGAATGTACCAGGATTTGAAAAAAGGAACAGGGCCATAACTGACTGCTATGAACCCGGTTCAATTTTTAAAATTGTCATTGGCGCCGGATCTCTCGAAGAGAAGCTGGTAACGCCGAACTCTTTGTTCGATGTCAGCAAGGGAGGGATCCAGGTCGGCGGTAAGACAATTCGCGATGTTCATAAATACGGGGTTCTTACCTTTAAGGAGGTTATACAGAAATCATCCAATGTCGGCTCGATAATGGCCGGCATGAAACTCGGCAGGGAGAACATCTATCGATATGCGAAACTGTTTGGGGTCGGTGAGAAAACAGGCATTGACCTGCCGGGTGAAGTTTCCGGATGGATCCATAAGCCTGAACGGTGGTCGGGAACATCACTCGGAGCAATACCAATCGGGCAGGAAGTAGCGGTGACGCCGATTCAGATGCTCAGGGCGTACGCTGCAATCGCAAACGGTGGAATCCTCGTGAGGCCTCATGTCGTTTCCGAAATAGTTTCTCCGGACGACACCATCATAGCTTCATTCAGGGATAATGATGCCCATCGCATCATCTCTGCACGGACTGCAGAGACCTTCAGGGACATCCTGAAAAGTGTGACAGAAGATGGAGGTACTGCCAAAAGCGCATCAGTTGACGGCAACCTGGTTGCAGGGAAGACGGGAACTGCCCAGATGATTGATACGGTTACGAAACGGTATTCAAGGGACAAATATGTGAGTTCATTTGTCGGATTCGTTCCAGCCGACAACCCGAGACTTGCTATGATCGTTGTCGTTTATGAACCAAAGGGGCAGATTTACGGCGGAGTGGTTGCCGCACCGGTATTCAGGGAAATTGCACGACAGGCATTATCATACCTCAATGTGCCGAGGGAAGATAATCTTGGACAGCATGCTGTACTGGTCCTCAGATGATGCTGCGAAGAATACTGGAGGGCTGCGATTACCTTCAACGCATGCGGAACGACGGAATATTCGATATGGATATCACAGGGATTGCATATGATTCACGGCAGGTCAAAGACAACTATCTCTTTGTGGCAATCAGGGGCGAGAAGTTTGACGGGCA
>JAGSYM010000232.1 GCA_018262395.1 Nitrospirota bacterium
CACCATGACATATTGTCACCCTGAGCTTGTCGAAGGGCTGGATTTGGAGCCTGCCCCGCACCTGATACGGGGATCGAGCCGGATAATGTCATCAATTTGAATAAAGTTCACTATGAATAAGTTTCTGATAATCGGAATGTTTGTTTTTACGATGATCAGCTTTGCGTGTGCAGACAAGAATGAAAAAAAGCATTCGGATACCTATGCCGGAAAGCTTGAGAAGGCCACTTTTGCCGGGGGCTGCTTCTGGTGCATGGAGCCACCATTCGAAAAGCTTGATGGCGTGAAAGAGGTCATATCTGGTTATACGGGGGGACAAAAACCGAACCCAACTTATGAAGAGGTTTCTGCCGGTGGGACAGGCCATGCAGAGGCTATCCAGATACTCTATGATCCTTCCAAGGTGCGTTATGCTGATCTTCTTGAAGTCTTCTGGAGGCAGATAGACCCGACAGATTCAGGTGGCCAGTTCGTAGACCGTGGAAAACAATATAGATCTGTTATCTACTATCATAATGATGAACAAAGAGGTCTTGCTGAAAAATCAAAAGAAGAACTTCAGAAATCCGGCAGGTATAAAAAACCGATCATTACTGAAATCCTGCCCGCTTCTGAATTTTACGGGGCAGAGGAATACCACCAGGATTATTACAAGAAAAATCCTATACGGTACAAATTTTACCGGTTCAATTCCGGCCGCGACCAGTACCTCAAAACAGTATGGGGTGAAAAAAGAGAGGTGCAAAAGATGGAGAACCCTGAAAGCAAATTTGTGAAGCCTTCAAAAGAAGAACTCAAGAAAAAGCTTACACCCCTGCAGTACAATGTTACGCAGGAGGAGGGCACCGAAAAACCCTTTGACAATGAGTATTGGGATAATAAAAAAGAAGGGATTTATGTTGATATTGTTTCAGGGGAACCCCTTTTCAGCTCTCTCGACAAATATGAGTCCGGTACAGGATGGCCTAGTTTCACAAAACCTCTCGAAACCGATAACATCTTAGTAAAGGAAGACCGGCACCTTTTCATGAAGAGGACGGAGGTGAGGAGCAAACTGGGTGATTCACACCTCGGACATGTATTCCCCGACGGTCCTGCGCCAACAGGGCTCCGTTACTGTATGAACTCTGCCGCTCTCCGTTTCATCCCTGTTGAAGACCTCGAAAAAGAAGGGTACGGCAAATACAAGAAACTTTTCAAAAATCAGTGATGCGAACATCTGATTTATCTTGCGACATGAATGAATATTTAATGCGTTCTCTTGCGCAGACTTTGAACCGCAAAAACTTTAAAAAGGAGAATTAGCCATGGATGTGAGCTCTTTCTGCGGAATAATGCGATCAGAAATTGACTCTTTAAAAGCCAGGATTTATGACATCATGCGCGCAGTTGAAAAAATAAAAGATAAGAAGAAAAGGGCACAGGCAGCTCAGTTGGCAGATTTGCACGCTCTCATAGAACATCTCTCCGAGATGAATAAGAAACTGGAAAAAGCATGCCCACTTGATTGGAGCAAAGAAAAAGAGGAAATCGAAGCAAAAAAGGCTGAATTGCATAAAAAAATCGACATATGGGACTCTGAACATCTTGCCGGACTGGTTGATAATTAGTCTTTGCTGTCACGATGAACAGACTATCAACTCGTGAGAGAACGTTCACCTATACAGAATGAGACAAGATAGCTGAATCTTCTTGGAGCATATATTGTGCAAATCTCCTCAAAAAGAGGATAGCTTAGACCCCCGAATACGATAATACCATACGGCAGTGCTATAATGGGATTATGAAAGAGGCAATGTTTTATGAAAAGCTCGATGAAAAGAAAGTCAGGTGCTTTCTCTGCAATCATCACTGCACGATCAAAGATGGCAAGAGAGGCATCTGTGCTGTACGTGAAAACAGGGATGGCATTCTCTACAGCCTTGTCTATGGCAAGGTAATCTCGATGAATGTCGACCCAATCGAAAAGAAGCCCCTCTTTCATTTCCTGCCTGCTTCAACATCGTTTTCGATCGCAACAGTGGGATGCAATTTTCGCTGTGAGCATTGTCAGAACTACGACATATCACAGTACCCAAGGGAGCACGATGATATCGCAGGGTATGAAATGACCCCTGAGGGGATTGTTGAAGCAGCAATAAAAAACGGCTGCGAGAGCATCTCATATACCTACACAGAACCGACAATTTTCTTTGAATTCGCCTATGACTGTGCAAAGCTTGCACGTCAGAGAGGCCTAAAAAATATATTTGTAAGTAACGGGTATACAAGCCCTGAGGCGGTTAAGGTCATTGCCCCATTTCTCGACGGGAATAATATTGACCTCAAGGGCAATGATGATTTCTATAAAAAGATCTGCAGTGCACGGGTTGATCCGGTAAAAGAAACGATCAGACGTATGAAAGAACTTGGCGTTTGGGTTGAAGTGACAACGCTCATTATTCCTGATTACAATGATTCAGAAGATGACTTGCGGGAGATTGCCGAATTCCTTGCATCAGTTGACCCTGCAATCCCATGGCATGTCACACAGTTTTATCCAACTTATAAATTAACTGATAAACCGAGAACCCCTGTACAGACCCTCCGGAGGGCCCGGGAGATCGGGTTTGAGGCGGGTCTGAAGTATGTCTATGAGGGCAATGTACCGGGCGAGGGAGGAGAGAACACCTATTGCCCAAACTGCAAACAACTCCTGATCATGCGCTTCGGCTTCAGGATCATGAAGATGCAAAGCGCCGACGGGAAATGCTTTAAATGCGGATATAATCTCGCGGGTGTATGGACATAGTCAGAGCCGTCCGGTCATCAGGAGAGCATCCTCATCCGGATGAGCATAGTATTTTTTCCTTTTGCTGTCGGCCTTAAACCCGAACCGCTCATAAAAGGCCTGCGCACCGGTATTGGAAACCCTGACCTCAAGATACATAAAAACACACCCTTTCTTTTTCAAATCTCTCATTATTTCATTCATTAAGATAGTCCCGACACCCCGTTTCCTGAAGTCCTGATGCACTGCAAGATTTAAAATATGTGACTCATGGAATACATAATTTGCACAAATGTATCCAATGAGTTTCCCCTCAGATACGGCAACTTTAGCGATGCTATATTTTTTGTAGATTTCATTCAGGAAAGAGATTTCAGACCAGGGGGTAGAAAATGAAGAACGCTCGATTTCCATAATTGCAGGGATATCACTCTCCTGCATTTCACGGATGAGGAGATCAGCCATCCTTTTTTATTTCTGCTTCAGATTTCCTCGCATAAAAGGGGACAAGACTGACAGGCTCCGAAAACTCCCCTCTTCTTGCGTTCTGAAGCCCGAGGTATGCCACGTTGGCCGGTGAAGGTAC
>JAGSYM010000233.1 GCA_018262395.1 Nitrospirota bacterium
ACGGCTTTTCATCCCTGGTACGGTGACAGTGTATGTTCGGCCTTCCATTGCGCTGCTGAACTTTGCGGGCAGATCCTGACCGAGGATCTGTCCCTCAAACATCATGATCACTTCATTGCAGCGTTCTGCTTCATCGAGATACGATGTGCTCAGGAGAACACTTATGCCCTCTTCACGCACAAGGCGGTAGACTATTGACCAGAGTTCCCGGCGCGAAACAGGGTCAACACCCACTGTTGGCTCGTCCAGAATCAGGAGCAGCGGATTTCTTACGAGGGTACACGCCAGGCCGAGCTTCTGCTTCATTCCTCCGGACAGGCGTCCCGCCAGGCGGGAGGCAAAAGGTCCAAGTCCCGTCATATGCATGAGCTCCCCGAAGCGTTCATTCCGTGCATCCACAGGCACTCCCTGAAGGTCCGCATAAAGGTTGAGATTCTCTGAAACGGTCAGGTCTTCATACAGACCGAATCTCTGAGGCATATATCCGACAGCAGCCTGTACCAGCAATGATTCAACTGTTGCATCTCTGCCGAGGACGGTTACTCTGCCTTTATCCGGCGACAGAAGTCCGACGATCAGTCTCATGATAGTTGTCTTGCCTGAACCGTCAGGTCCCACAAGACCGGTTATCCTACTTCCCTGGACACGAGCATTTACCTTATTCAGCGCCTGGATTGTTCGTTTCCCTGAAACAAAGGACTTGCTGATATCAGTAAGCGTGATGACTGCATCACGGTTTTCTGTTTTGCAGATGACGTGCGGATGTTGATCCAGCATCAGGGTTTTTTGCAGCGATCCTGTTCAGGAGGGGCTTCTCCGGGAATCTGATCCAGGGGAATGGTTACCGTGGCAGGCATACCCAGACGAAGCTCGTTCTGCGGATTGCAGACATAGATCCTTATCTGATAGACAAGCTTAGTTCTCAATTCCGTTGTTTCGACAGATTTTGGCGTGAACTCGGCTGTCGGAGATAAAAAACCGATCCAGCCTTTATATGTTTTGTCGGGAAAGCTGTCTGTATGAACCTTTACAGTCATGCCCAATTTTACTTTCCCAAGATCAGGTCCGGATACATATGCCCGTACCCATACCGGGTTGGTGAGCGCAAGGGTGAAGACAGGTTTCAGCGGGGAAGCCATATCTCCCGGTTCCATGATGCGATTCTGAATCACTCCGTCAGACGGCGCATACAGAGAAGCATACTCAAGTCTCTGCTGCGACACCGCAAGCTCTTCTTCATACGCTTTCAGAGAGGCTTTTGCCGCGGCTATATCCTCTGTGCGCGGGCCTTTTAGTGCAAGTTCCAGCACCTCTCTGGCTGCCTGTACCCGTGCAGTTGCCGATGCTGCAGCTGCTTCAGCATCGTCTCTTCGCTTAATCGTTACCGATCCTTCTTCCGCGAGTGATCTCATACGCTGATAGTTGGTTTCAGCGTTCTTTGCTTCGGCTTCGGCAACTTTCATATCTGCGCGTGCCTTTCGGATTTCCTCCGGCCGGCTGCCGGCTTCCAGCCGTGCAACAATTTCTCTCTGAGAACGCGCCTGCGCCTCCGCACGTCCAACTTCATGAAGCAGCCGGTTTGTTTCGAGCGTTGCCAGGAGCTTCCCTTTTTCGACACTGTCTCCCTCCTCGGCGAGCACCTGTAAAATCCTCTCGTTTGCATTAAATGCCAGATCAACCTGACGGATGTCTACATTGCCATAGAGGACGAGATCTTTTTGAGAGGTTGTGTGATCCAACGACTGCCATAGCCAGATGGCGGCAGCTGCCACGACTGTGATGAAAAGAACTATAATGAGACGGCGAATTTCCTTAATTTTCATCCGTACTCCCTTTTTTGAATCTCCAGTTTTTGGGTTAATGGTCTTTGCATACAATTATTTTTGAAACCATTCGAAAAAGGTACAGTGCAGGTGATGCCGACAATGTCTTTACCCTTGCTTACAGTAATAACTATACCATGTTTAGTGTGGTATAATTCCCATGGATGAACGTCAACAAATTTATCAGAAAGAATATCGGTTCTTTGTCCGCCTATCAGGCCAAAGACATTCCCTGCAAGGTTAAGCTCGATGCGAATGAAAGCCCGTTCGGGTTTGCAATCACACAGAAAATTGTACGGTCTATTCAGACAAACAGATATCCGGATCCCGAAGCAAAGGCTCTGAAGACGGTCATTGCAAAGGACCTGAAAATCAGACCTGAAAACATCCTCCAGGGAAACGGGTCTGACGAACTCATTTACTACCTCATAACAACCTTCGGCGGCCCTGTCCTTTATCCTGTGCCCTCCTTTTCGATGTACGGAATTATTGCACACGCGCTTAACGAGAAAAAGATACCAGTTCCGCTCGATGATTCCTTTGATCTCGACCTGAAGAGGATACTTCTTGAGATCCGGAAAAATAAACCGAAACTGATCTTTCTCAGTTCACCAAATAACCCGACCGGGAACTGTTTCTCCGCAGACCGGATACTGAAGATCATCGAAGCATCAGCAAACAAGTCGGTCGTTGTGGTTGACGAGGCATACCAGCCTTTTGCAGGTGACAGAGGTTTTATACCGATGCTCAGGGACTATGAGCACCTCCTTCTTATGAGGACATTGAGCAAGATAGGACTGGCGGGCATGAGAGTGGGTTTCCTGATAGCTCGTGAGGAAATCATTCAAGAAGTGAACAAGGTCAGGCTTCCGTTTAACCTCAATTCCTTTTCTCAGGGGATGGCTCTTGAAGTGATGAAAAATAAGGCTTTTCTAAGGCGCAGCATTCGAACAATTATATCAGAGAGGATGAGGCTCCTTCGTGAACTCTCCGGGATGAGGGGTATCATGCCGTATCCCTCTGAGGCAAACTTTATCTTATTCAGGGTTCCGGAACCTGACAGGGTTTATGAGAGTCTTTTGAAAAAAGGGGTGCTTGTAAGAAACATGAAGGGGGTTGTTGACGGGTGCCTGAGAGTAACCGTCGGGACACCCGGGGAGAATAGGGTATTTCTGAAAGCCTTACGTGTTGCTGTCAAGCAATGAGAGAATAAAGATACTATACTCGTAGAGGAGAACATGAGAGCATCGAAGATTGAAAGGAAAACGAAAGAGACTGATATTGTTGTTTCGGTTAATCTTGACGGGAACGGTACCTACGCAATACGAACATCCATCCCTTTTCTTGATCACATGCTGTCCCTGATGAGCAAGCACGGACTTTTCGATATAAAAATAAAAGCGAAAGGTGACAGAGAGATAGACGACCACCACACGGTTGAGGATATAGGAATTGTGCTCGGCAAGGCTTTTAAAAAGGCGCTCGGAGACATGAAGGGGATATCACGCTACGGCTATGCATCTGTTCCTATGAACAGCGGTATAACACTTCATGTATCGACGCCGTATGGAAGAAATACGCATCATATTATTGAAGGAGTATTCAAGGCGTTCGGGCGTGCTTTAAAACAGTCTGTGGCAATTGATCCGAGAGTGAAAGGCGTACCGTCAACAAAGAAATTAATAGGGTAAAACGAAAAGCTCAGACAATGTTCAAAAAATTATTTGACTCGATTATTTGATGAAAATATCCTACATCGCTATTTGGACAAGCATATCCTCCAAACCATCAGTTCAAGGTACACTATGGTATCGAAAATAAATTTTCTCACAACATCTGAACTTTTCAAATACGTTTATTAGGGTAAAAAGGGTCCGAGGATTCAATGATTCAAGAGGTACTTATAAACTGTCTCAGAATG
>JAGSYM010000022.1 GCA_018262395.1 Nitrospirota bacterium
AAAATCTCCGATTAGAACTCCTGAATACGCAATTACAAGTGTATAAATTGGTTTTATAACATTTGTAGAAATTAATAATCCGCATAAGATAAGCGTACCGCCTTCAGGAAATGGAAAGCCGATGCCTCCAATGATGAGAAGAAGAAAAAGCCCTAAATAAGGGAAGTGGCCGAAGATCGTCGATAAAGACATATCATAGTTATTATAATTATACGGTCATTTTTCATTTGCAAGCCATTGATAAAAAAAATTTTTTTTGCAAACTTCTGCTGTTACGATGTAAGGAAGCAAGATAATAATTAATGTAAGAGTAATTTCGCTGGTAAAGGCTGGCCCTACATCCGACAAAATGTCTCCCGAGCATGATAAAAAGTATCTCTCCTTTATGAAAATTATCTTCCAGCTTTAAGAGACACCGCAGGATTCTAAGATGCTGCTTGATGATGTCAATAATAAGCATTACAGTAAATGCGGCCCGATTTAATTTTTTCAGATTGCCGGAACATATTTCATGATAATCCTTGCACCAAATACCCCTAAAAAGGCTGAGAAAACTACTATAGGCAAAAGAATTGCCCAGTGAATGAAACCCAGAGGAATTACATTAAAGAAGTTTCTTAAGAAAGGAGTATAGAGGACTATAAGTTGCAAACTGATACCTGCTGCCATTGCGAGGAGCAGCCATTTGTTTGACCATATAGACAGTTTATCCATCTGCCGAACAATCATTATCCGGACAAATGAAAATAATATCACACTGGTAAATACCATGGTCTGTGCCAATTTTACCCCACCCATGCGAAGCCCGATATAAAAAATGATAAGCAGTACAATAACCTTTTTTATTCCGCTGAATGCGATTAGCATCTTAACACCCCTATTGAGCACCGGCTCTCCTGCCTTTCTGGGTTGTCTCCTGATAATGCCTGGATTAGCAGGATCTATAGCAAGGGCACTTGCAGGCAGGATATCCGTTACCATGTTAACCCATAGCACCATAATGCCTGTCAGCGGTATATAGCCAAAGAATGACAGAATCAATATAACAAAGACCTCTGACATGTTGGCACTGAGAAGATAATTCACAAATTTTTTGATGTTATCAAATATTCTCCTTCCTTCTTCAACAGCATCTACTATTGTCTTGAAATTATCATCCAGCAGAATCATGTCTGAGGATTCTTTCGCCACGTCTGTTCCCCTCAACCCCATGGCTATCCCCACATCAGACTGCTTAATGGCGGTAGCATCGTTAACGCCATCTCCTGTCATTGCAACATAATGACCGTTTTTCTGTAATGCCCGGGTTATTTTGTATTTTGTCTGAGGGGTCGCCCGTGCTACGATGTCTATTGCCTCAACATCTCTCGATAATTCCCCGACAGCATGTTTATCGATATCCTTACCTTCCACTGCATAACTGCCGATCCCAATCTCTCCGGCTATAGCTTGTGCGGTCTTCTTATTATCACCGGTAATCATGACAATTTTTATCCCCGCATCATGGGCTATTTGTATGGACTGCATTACCTCTTTTCTTGGAGGATCCATCATACCTTCGAGTCCCAAAAATACCATTCCTTTTTCAGCATCTTGCTCTGGTGCCTCTGCAGATAAGATTTCTTTGTAGGAGAATGCCAAGACCCTCAATGCCTCTCCTGCCATAGAATCTGCTGCCGCCATAATCTTATCCCGATCACCTGAAGTCAATAGAACTGTATTTGTGCCTTTCAGGATTTGATCACATCCATTCAAAATAGCGCTCAATGCACCTTTGGAATATGCTGCAGTTTTAGCGTCCATCCTGTGTATGGTGGTCATCTTTTTTGTCTCAGAAGAAAAAGGTATTTCACCAATCTTTGGATATTTCTTTCTCTCGCTCTGGGGATTAAGCCCTTTCTGACTTGCTAAAAGCAGAAGACTTATTTCTGTTGGATCACCAAGGTAGGTTTCACGATCTTTTTCGTCTGTGGCAATCTTCGCCTCGTTACAGAGAACGGATGCCTTTAATAATAATGCTATTGCCTGAGCGTCGAAACCTGAAACCTCATCCCCTGTTTTTGATATTCTGTCAAAAACATATATCTTCTGTACCATCATCCTGTTTTCTGTCAGGGTCCCTGTCTTGTCAGTGCATATTACATCTACAGAACCGAGGCTTTCTACAACACTCAGATGTCTGACAAGTGCATTCTTCTCAAGCATCTTCCTTGTGCCCATAGCCAATGCAAATGTCATAACCACAGGGAGGCTTGCAGGTACAGCAGCTACGCCGAGACTGATAGAATTAATGAGCACATCATAGAAACTGAGGTGTTCAAAAAAATAATAGGTTGTGGCTATGACCACCACAATTGCAGCAATAGCGATGGTAATCTGCTTGCCAAGCTTTGCCACCTCCAGTTGGAAAGATGTTGGTTGTTCTGTTATCTCATAGAGGTCAGTCGCGATCTTCCCTATCTCTGTTGACATCCCTGTTGCTGTTACCGCAACTTTTGCATTTCCTCGTGTCACATATGTTCCGGAGTAGACCATATCTGTTCTTTCAGCAAGTATGGTCTCCTGAGGCACTTCTCCATTATTCTTGTCTGCGCTGACGCTTTCACCGGTTAATACCGATTCATCCACCTTCAATCCAAATTGCTCCGTGATTCTTCCATCAGCAGGCACCTTATCTCCCTCAGAAAGAATGAGGATATCTCCCGGGACTATCTCGCTGGAATCAATCTCTACTTCCTGGCCATCCCTCAAAACTTTTGCTTTTAATTTCATAACCTTGTGGAGGGACTGAATACTCTGGGCGGCTTTATATTCTTCAATAAAACTAATGATCGTGTTGAGGATTATAATCGCAAATATAAAAATTACTTCATGATATTTTGGAATATGTCCTGGAAGAAAACCCACTGACAAGGCAACAAAGGCTGAAAAGAAAAGGATGATATTAAAAAATCCTGTCAGCTCACCAATGAGTATCTTAAGGGCAGAGACCTTTTCAGGCTCTGCTATTTTATTAGACCCATAGTGCTTAAGCCTCTCAGAAGCCGCGGACTGTAAAAGACCATCAGCAGATGTATCAAGGGATTTATATACTTCATCAAGTTTTAAAGAATGCCAGGGTTTGTTCATTATTTATAGCCTTCTTTGTAACTATTTAAATCCATAGACATATTGATTCTATCATTTATCATTCTTGTCTCCGAGAAACCGAGTTTCTTCCAGAATGACAGAGCCCTATGGTTGTCTGTCTTAACCGTAATAAATATTTTTTTCATAACAGATTGTCTCCGCAGACTTTGTACAAAAAGCTTAAATGACCTGGTTCCATACCCTTGCCGTCTCAAGGTTTCATCAAATATCACCAGGCTTATATCAGCAGATTTAAAATGTGCCACATTATATAAGCCAATAAATCCGATAGGTTTTGAATCCACTTCTATACAGAACGAATACCTATAAGTCTTTTTTATCCACCACCAGACAGAAAACCACGATGAATCTGTTTGCCTGCTCAATCGATTTGTCCTCAAACCGATTTCGTCCTTTAATCCTCTATGGATGAAAGGCCCGTCAAAGATTCTCAACGGTCTTAGCTTTAAATTATCGTCTTTCATGGATATTGAGACATTAACATAGAACACGTTCAGTTCCCCGTTTCAAGCAGTCTTTTGCGGGAGCCATCTGTATAATTAATCGACATATTTGCGAATAAACCATGTCTTGACCAACTGGGTCAGAATGACGTAACAAAGCAGCATCGCTGCCAACAGTACCCAATAGAGTGGCGGAAGAGCCGTAAATCCCAGTGTGCTTGCTACGGGCGAGAATGGCAGCCATCCTCCAATCGCAACTATTATGAGTGAGGTCATTATTAATGGCAGACTGGCTCTGCTTTCTATGAACGGAATCTTGTTGGTGCGGATTACATGAATGATCAGCGTCTGCGTAAACAGTGACTCAACGAACCAACCAGTGCGAAAGAGAGCCGGATTATTCAAGGTATGAAAGATATACAGCATGATAAAGAAAGTAATGTAGTCGAAGATTGAGCTGATTGGACCGATGAAAAGGATAAACTTGCGGATTTCAGCGATGGCCCATTTACGCGGCTTCATCAGCCACTCGCGATCAACATTGTCGGTCGGGATCGTGGTCTGCGAGAAATCATATAACAGATTGTTCGTCAATATCTGCAACGGCAGCATTGGCAGAAAGGGTAGAAAGATGCTGGCTCCAACCACACTGAACATGTTGCCGAAATTTGAACTTGCTGCCATCTTTATATATTTAATGATATTGCCAAAAACCCTGCGGCCTTCAATCACACCCTCTTGCAGCACCAGTAGGCTGTGTTCCAGCAGAATAATGTCTGATGACTCTTTGGCTATATCTACTGCGCTATCCACTGAGATACCCACGTCCGCAGCCTTTAAAGCAGGAGCATCGTTAATGCCATCTCCCATAAACCCGACAACGTGGCCTTGCTTCTGAAAGGCACGAATGATACGCTCTTTATGTGCTGGAGATAACTTAGCAAAGACTGTTGTTTGGTCAATAATCTTGTCTAACTCTTCTTCAGAGATGTTTTCAAGAACTCTACCCAGTAAAATGTTATCGATTGACAGCCCCACTTGTCTGCAGATGCTACGGGTTACAATTTCATTATCACCCGTCAGGATTTTAACTTGAACACTATTGAGACGTAAATCATTGAGAGTTTCTGACGCTGTTTCTTTGGGAGGATCCAGGAAGGCCAGAAAACCTAAAAGAATAAGGTCTGACTCGTCTGCCACTGCATATGCCTCTGCCGTTTCAGGCATTATTTTATAAGCCAAAGCGACTACCCGGAAACCCTGTTCATTTAACTCCCGGACTAATTTCTCTGTCTTCGCATGGTGATTAGTGTCATGAATCGAAAGGATTTTCCCCTCGATTTCAATCTGGGTGGAAAGAGCAATAATTTCCTCCACTGCGCCTTTGCAGATGAGTATGTGACGTTTCTGATTGTCTTCCACCACAACCGACATCCTACGGCGCACAAAATCGAAAGGGATTTCATCAATTTTCTGATACTTCTGCTCTTCGATTAACTGTTTTTCCACGTGCTTATGATCGAGCACGGCTACGTCCATCACATTCTTTAATCCTGTCTGGTAGAAACTGTTCAAAAAGGCAAAGTTGAGAATTTCTTCCCTTTCGTTACCGTCAATATCAAGGTGTCTCTCCAATACAATTTTCCCCTGTGTCAGCGTGCCGGTCTTGTCCGTGCAGAGTACATCCATTGCGCCGAAGTTTTGAATAGCGTTCAGGCGCTTGACGATTACCTTTTTGCGGGACATCTCAATTGCTCCCTTGGAAAGGTTTACTGTAACGATCATCGGCAGCATCTCAGGAGTTAGGCCGACAGCAACAGCCGTAGCAAACAGGAAGGCTTCAAGCCAGGTGCCTTTACTAAATCCGTTGAGGAGAAACACCAGAGGTACCATAACCATCATGAACTGTATCATCAACCACGTGAACTTGTTCACTCCCTTGTCAAAGCTGGTCAATTCACGCTCTCCCACAATGCTTGCTGCTAATGAACCAAAGTAGGTATGAGTGCCGGTTGAGACTACTACGGCTGTGGCAGAACCTATTTCGACATTTGATCCAAGGTAACAAATACTGGACATTTCAAAAGGGCTCTGCGACGAATCCACTACCTGTACAGCTGATTTTTCTACTGGCAAAGACTCACCTGTCAGGGTCGCCTGGTTAACATGCAGATCCTTTGCAGAGAGTAGACGCACATCAGCGGGAACCATGTCTCCGGCTGATATCAGCACAACGTCCCCTGGTACCAGCTCTTTCAAGGAAATATCTTTTTTTTGGTCATCGCGTAAAACCGTGGTAGAAGTGCTGACCATTGCCTTGAGCTTTTCTGCCGCTATATCTGAACGCAGTTCCTGGGAAAATCGCAGGACAACCCCGAGCAGTACCATGATAAAAATCATTATTGTCGCTCGCATATCACCTGTCAGGTAAGAGATGAATCCCAATACCATGAGTAAAATAACAAGTGGATTTTTGAAGTTGGAGACCAACCGTATCAGGACAGATTTACGCTTTTCTTTGGCGACCTCGTTTGGTCCATATTGCTTAAAGCGCTCTCTGGCTTCGGCTTCACTCAGTCCATCTTTTCTTGTGCCTAATTGTTGTAAAACTTTGGCTACATCAGCTTGAGCGCTTTCCACCAGTGTCCTGGAAATGGTCTGTTCTTTGATGTGAGCAGGATCTTTGATTGGCTTTTGGAGAGCTCTGAGAAATTCTGGCAAAAAGCCCATGATCTATTCCCTCTACGAAAATTTATGGATCAATTATTGAAATATACTCATTTTGATGAGGTCTGTAAACTGTTTAATTCAAGGCTCGATTGAAGGTGTTAGCAATTGAGGAGTCCATAATATTGCAGGCGTCAAAAATAGATTAGAGAAAGTCAGGGAACGTTACCTCCTATCTGAACGCTTGCCCTCTATAGGGATCTTAGGAGATGTTTGCAACAGGAAGGATGTGAAAAACTATCCAGTATGTGACAGGTGTTTGTTCTGAATCACTATGCATTCATCGATTTGGGACACAGAGCCTGTCGAAAACTCCTGAATAGCTTTCGGAGACGACAATATTATAGACTAACGATGCATTGATTAATTGCTGACACGAGTCGCTTAGTCTTTAGACGGGCTCTGTGTCCCTGGATTACTTAGCTTAAAGAATCTCGAGTTCTTTTCTCAGTGACGTCAGTACCTCACCCCCCTTTTTTCTCACGACCACCATATCCTCGATTCGGACGCCACCGAGCCCCGGCACATAAATACCGGGTTCTATGGTAAAAACCATATTCTCTCTGACAGGCGCGCTTTTATTCCATGAAATGCGCGGCAATTCGTGCACTTGAAGGCCGACACCATGGCCTGTGCCATGGCCGAACATCTCACTGTACCCTGCATTCTTGATGAACGTTCGGGCGGCGATGTCTATCTGCTTTGATGCAATACCCGGGATAACTGAAGATATTGCCTTCCTGTTAGCCCCTAAAACAATCTGATACAGCTCTTTCTGTTTGCTGATATTCTGTCCCCTGATAAGTAATGTTCGCGTCATATCAGAGCAATAGCCATCAGCCTCGCCGCCCCAGTCGATGATGACAAGGTCACCTTTTTGAAGTTTTTTTTCTGTCGGCCAGGCATGAGGGAGAGCTGCATGTGAGCCTGATGCAACAATAATCTCAAAGGGAACATTCCTGCACCCTTTTTTTCTTAATCGTTCTTCAAGTCTTAATGCGATAGCACGTTCACGCGCACCCTCCCGAATAAAGGGTTTCACATCAAGAAAGGCCTCTTCAGCCCGTTTAACTGCTTTCCTGATGGTATTGATCTCCGCGTCATTTTTTATTGTTCGCAATCGTTCGATGAAGTGGTCGGCTGCAGTTACCTGCAATCCCTTTTGAGATAACTGCCGGTAAAATATGTAGGTGACGGACGACTCAAACCCAAGATTCTTTGTCCCGGTCTTCTTACAAAGGTTTTGAATTATGTCTATCCTGTCCCCTCTTTCTATAACGATATCCCATCCCTTCACCTCTTGCTTTGACTGGTCTTTATATCTGAAGTCTGTTGTAAAGAAATGTTCCTTGCCGGTAATGAAAAGAAAGCCTGAAGAACCGGAAAACCCGGTAAGATAGCGGATATTTGTTATATCGGTAACAAGGAAACCGTCGATTTTCTTCTTTTTCATGGTTTCCCTGATAAGAGCAAGTCTTGATGCGTGCACCATATCAGATATATTTTCCATGGCGGCAGGAATGAAATTACTGTTTCGGGAGGATGCCCCTTACTGCACGAAGGGCCAGCAGATAACTCTCTGGACCGAAGCCGCTTATCTGTCCGTGAGCGACTTCAGCAATGAATGATTTCCGTCTGAAATCTTCACGTTTATGAATATTTGACAGGTGTACCTCTATAGCAGGTTTATTAACTGCTGCAATTGCGTCCCGTATTGCGACGCTGGTATGGGTATATGCTGCAGGGTTTAAGATCAGTGCATCATAGTCGCCTCTCTGAATACGATCCAATATCTCTCCCTCACTGTTGAGCTGTATGATATCTGTCGTTATTTCCAGTTCCGAAGCGAGAACAGAGATATCTCTATTGATGTCCTTGAGTGATTTTGTCCCATAGATGGATGTCTCTCTTTTGCCAAGGAGATTCAGATTGGGGCCGTGGATGACCAATACCTTCACCTTCGATTCTTTCAATTTAGCCAGAATTCCCTCCTATTTTTTCAGGTATTGCCAAAAAACTCATTGCTTCTTTTTTTTATTCCATTGAGGAATCCCTCGAGCTTTAAGATATGCGCTTCCTGGTCCTTGCCGAGCATTTTTAAAAGTGATTTAAGCTCAGCAGCGCGCTGCAGTACTTGCCTGTTCTCCGGATCTTCAGTGAGTATGGTTTTATAGGTATTCATAGCCTCACGGTAATTGCCCTGTCTGATGTAGTTCTCAGCATCAAGTGCGTTATGAACAGTTACCGGCTCTTGCAGAGTACCTTCAAATTCTGCTAATTCTTCTTCGTCAGGCTCTTCGGCTGCAGCTTGCTCTGAGTCAACAAAGGTATCCCGAGGAGCTTCCGGTTCTTCTTCAACCTCTCCGATGAGATCAGGGGGAGATTCCCGGAGTTCGGTCTCTTCTTCGGAGAGAGAGATTGGTGCTTGTTCATCATCCTTGTGTTCCTCTGCGCGCTCCAGTTCTCCGCTTGGGGCGATTTGTAAGGGTGTTTCGGCCGGCTCTTTATCCACTGTTGCAGGGGGGATTTCATACGGTTTTTCTTCAGGTGTTTCATCCTGTTCTCTGTCAGGATATGTGGGTTCCCGGAGATCTGAAACGGCTGGCCCTAAAAGTTCTTCTGGTGTAAGGTGCGTTTCTTTCTCAATGGCAGAGAGGATAGGAACAGCCCACTCATCACTCGGGTTCAGGTTCAATACAATATTCAGCTCTTTCATTGCATCGTCTCTCTTCCCGAGTTCCTGGTAAATCTCGGCTAACTTCTTATGTGCATACAAATTATCAGGAATGATAGCAATAACTTTCTGAAACTCATTTCTTGCTTCATCAAGTAACCCTTTGCCTATGTAAATTTTGC
>JAGSYM010000234.1 GCA_018262395.1 Nitrospirota bacterium
ATTCTCTTCGTGGTTCATCATTAATTGTATACCTTTCAACCTTATCTTTTCATCCCGCTGAGAATAATACCCAGATTCTCATTGGATTCTGTCTGCAAGAATTCCTTCTATAAGAACCCGCTTTAAGACGTGATAAAATTGGGTCAGTACACTGAATGTGAATCGGAAAATTCACATACTGAGGAGTGCATAAGTAAGACTTCATTATTAAAAAATCTCCCATCCCTCGAGGGGAGGGAATTATATGGAAACCACGGTGCAGAGCATCGAGGAATTCTTTGATCAAAATGGCGTAAACCTAAGGAGGGAAACATGGGATTCTTGGATGAAATTGCAGGTGGTGTATTGGGAAAACTTTTCAGCGGAGGCGACAAGAACAAGTTATTTGAGAGCATAATGGGGCTGATCAACAATCCCCAGACTGGCGGGCTCTCCGGCCTCACGCAGATATTTAAAGACAAGGGCCTCGGTGATGCCATGTCCTCGTGGATCAGCACAGGGCAAAATATGCCTGTTTCAGCAGATCAGATCAAGCAGGTCCTGGGTGCAGATAAGATACAGCAGATCTCCGAAAATGTTGGAGTACCACAGGAAGAGACATCTCAGGGATTAGCCAGTCTGCTCCCGGAGATTATCGACAAACTGACACCTGATGGGAAAGTGCCGGAGAGTGATATGATATCGCAGGGTTTGAATATACTGAAGGGAAAATTGTTCGGCGGATAGAAAGTAGGGAACGATGATCAAGAAGAGAAAAAGGGCGGGGATACCGCTCCCGACCTTTTTTACAGAATCTTTTTGATTTTCGAAAAGGCCTCTTCTATGATATGCGGCTCCGGCAGGAACGTCGTCCGGAAATAAACTCCATCCTCCTGCCGCCCAAACCCTGAACCAGGGACAAAAACAACCCCTTCTTTCAGCGCGGCGCGCACGAACTCCAGGTCCTTCTTCCATTTCGGCGTCTCTATCCTGATAAACGCATAGAATGCACCCTTCGGAACCGGGAATGAAAGCGGCATCTCCCTGGTGATCTTCATAAACGCGTCCCTGCGTTCCGTAAGTTTCTTCCTAATATCTGCAACATACGCCGGATACGACGGGGCACCTATTGCAGCAGCAGTGGCCTTCTGATATTCCCAGTTTACAGACAGGCGCTGGTTGCAGAGAAGAAAGAAAGCATTCTTCACATATTCCCACTTGTCTCCGTGGAATGCGACCCACCCTATCCGTGCACCGGGATAGTTGAACCCCTTCGAAAGTGAGCTCCCGTATATGAACGGAACCTTCTTCCTGGCTATCTTTCTGAAGTCCACAGGTTTGCCCTCGAATACGAGCTGGTCATAGGATCCGTCATAAAATATGGGGACGTCATGTTCAGCGCAGAGATGCACGACATCAGAGAGGTTTTTTTCTGAATAGACAGCGCCCAGCGGATTATTTGGGTTGATGATCACAATCGCCTTTGCGCCTTCGATCTTCCTTGCCAGGTTTCCGACATCTATCTGACCATCGGCATCATGCCGGTAGAAAACGCTGTCACCTTCGAACTGCTTTGCCTTGCTCAGGTAGAGAGGATATACAGGATTGGGAAGGAGCACCTTCTCTCCGAACCCTATGAACGAGTGGAAAAAGAAGTCTATACCCTCGGTAAGGCCTGCAACGATGAACACATCCTCGGGTTTGCACTTCTCGATCTTCGCTACCATGTTCCTGAGGGTTTCGTCTCCTTCCGAGGGAGCATATCCCTGGCAGTTTTCGTCGAGAGCCCTTTTCACCCCCTCAGCTATCACTCTGAATGACTTAAAGCCATACAGCGGCGGATCTCCGATATTCAGGTAAATCATCTTCTTGCCTTTGGCCTCTTCACGCTTCGCTTCCATCACGATATCCCGTATTGGATAGCTGACGACATTCATTCTCTCTGTAGGCCTGTAAGGCAGCTTCCGTTTCAGTTTCAGTTGTATCACATCATTACTCCGCACACTTGAGGTGTAAAGAGGAAATTGTTTCTAAACATGACAAAGAATAACACTTGCAAAAGAAAATTAACAAGGGGCGGAGCCGCTCGAAACCCGCGTTAACCCAGAAACTGCATTTGAAAAGTGTCCCGATCTACATCGGGATTGTGGGAAAAATAATTTTTTGAGCAATATCTGCACTTTTTGAGTTATTTGACAAAGTTGAGTATTTCTTTTATTTTTAATGACAAATTCACGATAACCCTGTAGCTTGAAACGGAGTTTATAGTGCGTCTGCCGGAATGGATACGAACAAAGAACCCCCGAAGACTTCATGATACAAAACGGATATTGAGACGGTATGGCCTTGCTACCGTCTGCGAGGAGGCGAGATGTCCGAATGTGAGCGAGTGTTTCCTGAAACCAACTGCTGCATTCATGATTATGGGGTCAAGATGTACCAGGAACTGCGGTTTTTGCTCGGTAAAGTCTTCGTTACCCGAACCGCTCGATCATGATGAGACGGTAAGAGTCGGCATTGCTGCAAGAGAATTGGGGTTAAGTTACGTGGTCATAACTTCTGTAACACGTGATGATCTCCCTGACGGTGGTGCAGGCCATTTTGCCCGGACCGTCAGTGCTGTCAGGAGATATGCGCCCGGCGCAAAAGTGGAGGTGCTCACCCCTGATTTCAACGGCGCCGAGAGTAGCATTGATACTGTCCTGCGTGCACGGCCGGATGTATTTAACCATAATGTTGAGACTGTTCCGAGACTGTATTCTTCTGTCAGGCCGCTTGCAGACTACCAGCGCTCACTTTCACTGTTGGCATACATAAAGAAAACTGCTCCGGGGATACAAATCAAGTCAGGACTTATGCTGGGGCTGGGCGAAAAATTACATGAGGTTATAGGTGTTTTACGGGATCTGAGAGACACAGGCTGTGACATCGTCACCATAGGCCAGTACCTGAGACCCATGAAAGCAAACATCCCCGTAGTCGAATACATTGAGCCCGCAATATTCGAAAGACTCCGTCTGACTGCTCTTTCAATGGGGTTCACCTATGCCGCATCCGCTCCCCTGGTAAGGAGCTCAATGAATGCGGAGGAGATGTATAATAATGAGGACACCAAAATATAATCAGAGAGAGAAAGGCGCGAAGAAATGGTAAACGTAGGAATTATAGGATTCGGGATTGTAGGAAGCGGTACTGCGAAGATTCTCCTTGAGAACAAGGATGTCCTGAGAGAACGGGTTGGTTTTGAGATAAACCTCAGGAGGATTGCTGATCTGGACATTCAAAGTGACAGAGGGATAAAAATTCCTGAAGGAGTGCTGACAACAGATGTGAACATGATTTTCAA
>JAGSYM010000023.1 GCA_018262395.1 Nitrospirota bacterium
CGACAAAATGACGGATCGTCAGATTGCGGCAAAAGTTCGCAAGTACTTTCAGAAATAGCGGGCTGGCGCAGTGATCCTGACATCCGGTGATGTGAAAAACTTAAATGATGAGGGACATTCCATGAAAGCAGTACTCATTTACCCTGAATTCCCGGATACCTTCTGGAGTTTCAGGTATGCCCTGAAATTCATTCACAGAAAGGCAAGCAGTCCACCCCTCGGATTGTTGACTATAGCAGCGATGCTTCCTGAGGCGTGGGAGAAAAGACTGGTCGACATGAATGTGAAAAGCCTGAATGACGAGGACCTGAGGTGGGCTGACCTTGCTTTTGTAAGCGCAATGTCTGTCCAGAAAGAGTCGGTGAAAGAAGTGCTTGCCAGATGCAAAACCGCCGGAGTCAGGATTGTCGCCGGAGGTCCTCTTTTCACGACCGAATATGAGGCGTTCGGAGAGGTGGACCATCTGGTGCTGAACGAAGCCGAAATCACCCTGCCCCGTTTCCTAAAAGATTTCGAGAAAGGTGCTGCAGGCCATTTCTATACCACTGATCAGTGGGCGGACGTACGGGAAACGCCCATTCCGCTCTGGGGGCTTATCAATATGAAGCACTATGCTTCAATCAATATCCAGTATTCCCGGGGCTGCCCCTTCAACTGTGAGTTTTGTGACATTACCCTGCTCTGCGGCCGCACGCCGCGCACAAAAGATAAAGACCAGATTATCAGGGAGATCGAGAGTGTTTACGCATCAGGGTTCAGGGGCCAGGTCTTCTTTGTTGACGACAATTTTATCGGGAACAAGAAAAAGCTGAAGGAGGAGATCCTCCCCGCCATCATCGAATGGATGGAGAGGAGAAAACATCCATTTAACTTCAATACGCAGGCATCCATAGAACTATCCGACCATAAAGACCTCATGGAGATGATGGTCAGAGCAGGATTCGATGTCGTCTTCATCGGCATCGAGACCCCCAATGAGCAAAGCCTCGCAGAATGCAACAAATTCCAGAACAGAAACCGCGATCTCCTCGCCAGCGTAAGAAATATCCAGAAGTCCGGCCTCGAGGTGCAGGGAGGCTTCATAGTCGGTTTCGACAACGACCCCCTTACGATTTTCGACACCCAGATCAGGTTCATCCAGAAAAGCGGCGTCGTCACGGCCATGGTCGGCATTCTCATTGCCCTCCCGCGCACGCAACTCTACGAGAGACTCAAGAAGGAGCAGCGGCTTCTGAAGGAGACCTCGGGGAACAATACAGATTTCGCGACCAATTTTATTCCCAGGATGGACTATGACCTGCTGATCAACGGATACAAAAAGGTCCTCAAAACCCTGTATGCGCCACGGCACTACTATGAAAGGGTCACGACATTCCTGCGGGAATATATTCCCCCCAAGAAAAAATTGTTTCATTTCCGTTTCAGCCACATTTCCGCATTCATAAGGTCTATTATTGTTCTGGGGATCATCGGGAAAGAGAGATTCCATTATTGGCGGCTACTGCTCTGGACTGTGATTAGCCGCCCCCGTCTTCTTCCTCAGGCAGTTACCCTCTCGATCTATGGGTTTCATTTCCGTAAGATATTTGAAAAACGTCTTAGTTGAAAGGGGAGGAGAATTATAGGTTAAGTAATTTTCTCTCTATGGCCGTTGCCGAATAAAATTCATTGTGTGTAACGGTTATATTAAAATAGGTTTGTGACTACCGCAGAGATACAGAAAAAAGCGAAGTTTGTTACAGATTTCAACGGGAAACCGAAAGAGGTAATATTGCCTTATAACGTTTATAAAAAATTACTTGCCCTTGAGCTTAGCATGGAGATATTCCGTCAAAGCGATACACAGAAGAGCATCAGCAGGGCAAGGGAAGATATCAAAAAGGGCAAAGTAAAATCCTTTGCTTCCGTTGAAGCTGCCATCGAATGGTTGGGAAAATAGAAGTTATCCTTACCGCTGAATTTAAAGATGCCTATAAGAATGCCCTTACAGATCTCTCGCGATACGCCCTTTCTGCTCAATCATTTCATACATGAATTTCTCAGGCTTTCTTCCAAAACAGGTACCGAGGCTCTCAAATATGGCGATCTCGCTGACGTTAACTTCTCTTCGCTTTATGACTTCAGCAGTTGACTGGCTGAAAATTCTATTGCCTTCGACATTTACAACCGTATTCCCGGTTTTCCCTTCTAAGAGGAGGAAGACTGCAGCAGCGCCTGCCTTATACCCGAAATTCACATCGCGCGCAGAAGAATGCCCCGCACGCACCAGATGCCCGGGTGTCACCTCCCTCACTTCCGGCGCCTCATAGACCCCAGGAGCAAACATTCCATTCTCCTGCATGAATTCTTTCACTGCCGGGTCAACCTGGAGCCTCTTTTCAAGCTGCCGCCGTACATATTTCCCCGCACCTGCCAGTTTCCTGTGACCAAATGCATCAGGCGGGATGGACTCATCATACAGCATTTCACCGTTGACGTTCTTGATTCCCTCTGCAACGACAATAATATATGTTCCGGCCTTAACATCGCTCCGCTCTATCCGCGCGAAGAATGTGGTCTTCATGTGCTCATAGAGAACGTCAAAATCAACCGGGATCTCTGGTATTAAGATAGCATCAGCCTCTGCTCCGATGCCGCCACGAAATGCGGTATGCCCGACATACCTGCCAAATACCTCTATGACAAGAATCCGGTTATGACTCATTCCCGTTGTCTTCAGTTCCCTTGCGAAAACCGCAATCCTGTTAATGGCTGAATCACCACCCACACTGTAGGACTGGAGGTCAAGATCCATCGTCTTCGGTACATGAACACAGGGGATACCCCGGGATGAGAGGTCGACTACAACACTTCCGGTATCATCACCCCCGCTTATCACAAGGGCATCAATCCCAAATTTTTTTAGTCCGTCCTTTATCCGTTCATATTTATGAGGATCTGCGATCTTGCTTATCTTTACGCGTGAATGCCCTGCTTCAGAGCCTGCAAGAGACGCTTCTATCTTGCTCACCCGCTCTGCATTCAGAAAGACCACTTCATTCATATTAATCAGGTTATAAAGGCCTGCATAGCCATGGGGAATAACAACTGATTCAATCCCTAAAGCATATGCCTCTCTCGCTACTCCTTTAATAACTGCATTCAGACCTCCGCAATCCCCTCCGCTCGTAATAACGCCGATTCTCTTAATAGTAGGCATATCCATCCCTCCTCATGTTGGGTTTATCTAAAGCACACAGGTTTCAGTAAAGTAAAATTGTGCATTTTACGCCCGAGACTATTCTCTTTATATTTCGTGATATTTTATCGCTTTTGCGTAATCCTTGCAATGTATCTGCACAAAAGAAACAGAAATATTTGCATTTACAATTTTCTTTTTGTTATACTCTCTTCCGATAAAGCCTCATGTATTGGCAGACGGGTAATGAGCAACCATTCCCTTCCCGATACAGAGGCTCTTTTATACTGTTTCACGATTACCCTATGCGACATTTGAATGTACATCAATTAATCGCACACCTTCTTCAAAATTTCCAGACACCAACGCGCACATAACCATGATCATTGAAGATGTCATAGATTTTCTAAGAAAGGTGCCTCCTTTTCAGTTCCTTGATGATAGTACTCTTAAGGAAATAATCAGCGATGCCTCGATGGAATTCTACCCGAAAGGGACCTTTATCCAGTATCAGGGCGGTGCGGCACCTGATTTTGTTTATGTCATTAAGAAGGGAGCCGTGAAAGTCTCCATCAAGAATGAAAATGAAGAGGTATTTGTTGATTACCGGGGGGAAGGGGATTTAATCGGGTATTTGCTCATATTTGGTGGGACGAAAGCACGAGCGAATGTTGTAACGATTGATGATACCATCTGTTATCTCATCAAGCGCGAAACAATACAACATCTTTTGAATACAAATCCTGCGGTCAGGGAATATTTCAATAAATCCTTTCTCACCCGATATCTGGACAAAACATTCAACGAACTTCAGAATAAGAATTTAGTGTATGGTGGCGGAGATAAAATGCTGTTCACCATGCCTGTTGGTGAGATTGCATCAAAGGATATCATTAAGGCGTCTGAAAATATATCTATTCAGGAGGCGGCTGAGATAATGTCCAATTACAGGATCAGCTGCCTCATCCTAATTGATGCCCAGGGTATTCCCTCCGGCATTATCACGGACAGGGATCTCAGGGACAAGGTCGTTGCGAAAGGCAAGGACTGTAAGCATCCGGTCACGGACATTATGAGTGTGCCCAATGTAAGGTCAGATGCAAAGGAATACTGTTTTGAAGCAATATTAAAGATGGTCAAACATAACGTGCACCATCTCCTTATCATGCAAGACGAAAAGTTAAAAGGCGTCCTCACCAACCATGACCTCATGCTGATCCAGGGGACGTCCCCTCTCTCGATCGTTAAAGACATTGAGAGTCAGAGCACCACTGATGCCTTAATCCCTGTATCAAAAAAAATAAACAGTATCATTGGCTTATTGCTCAATGAAGGGGCAAAGGCAAGCGGTATCATAAGAATTATTACCGAAATCAATGACCGGCTCGTCAGAAAAATACTCGAATTGGCTGAAGAGCGGTTTGGCGAACCTCCAGTCCCCTACTGCTGGATTGTATTCGGGAGCGAGGGACGTAAGGAACAAACCTTTAAAACAGACCAGGATAACGCACTCATTTATCATGACCCCGCAGATCCTGAAATGGAAGAAGCGGCAAAAGAATATTTCACGGATTTCACCCTGTTTGTCAGGGATGCTCTGCTCAAATGCGGGTTCCCGTTATGTCCGGCGGATTTTATGGCAACCAACCCCATGTGGCGTCAGCCACTGCACGTCTGGAGAAAATATTTCACAAACTGGATATCCACCCCGACGGCTGAAGCAATTCTCAATTCTGTCACCTTTTTTGACTTCAGGGCAGTCCATGGAGAGACGAGGCTTCTGGACTGGTTGAAGGATTTCACCCTTTCCATGGCAAAGGATTCAAAAATTTTTCTCGGTTACGTAGCAAATCTGGCGATCAAGAATATGCCCCCGATCGGTTTCCTGAAAACCTTTGTTGTCGAAAAAAGTGGTGAGCATAAAGATAAGCTGAACATGAAGGTGAAAGGCCTTGCACCGCTTGTAGACATCGTCAGGCTCTTTGCCCTTGAAAAGGGCATAGAGGAAACATCAACCATTGAAAGGATCAATGCCCTGCGGGATAAGCACACGATAATCAAGGAATATGCTGATGAACTCCTCCACTCCTTTGATTTCATCATGTTGCTCAGAATCCAGCATCAGTTTGAACAGTTGAAAGAAGAGAAGGATATCAATAATTTCATTAACCCAAATAACCTTAGCAATCTCGAAAAAAGAATAGCCAAGGAGACATTCCAGCTCATATCAAGAATTCAGGACCTGATTATCGAACGCTATAAAGCCATGATCTGGTAAGTAATGTGCTCGAATTTTTAAAACATAGGAAACAGCCACCGTTATCTATCGACAAGAACACACCTATAACTGAAGTCCGCTATGTTGCGGTTGATACGGAACTCACCGGCCTGAATGAGCGAAAGGATTCCATCATTTCAATCGGTGCTGTCCGGATGACAGGGACAAAGATCGAACTTGGCAATACCTTTCATCAACTGGTCAAACCACAATCAAAATTCAAACCCGATAGCGTTGTCGTACATGGAATTACTCCTTCGGATGTACTTGAAAAGCCCGATATCGATTCCATCCTTACCGATTTTCTCACATTCTGCGGCAGCGATATCCTCATCGGGCACTGTATAGCAATAGACATGAGTTTTATCAACAAAGATATGAGAAGAGTTTTTGGAGCGCCGGTTTCAAATCCTGTAATCGATACCTACAATGTTTATGAATGGTTAAAGATGAAGTTTCCCACCGGTTCCCTTTTCTCCTCACCTTTGAAAGATATATCACTCTATGAAATAGCAAAGTGTTTTGATATCCCTGTTCGCGGTGCACATGATGCTCTCGCAGATGCTTTCATAGCAGCACAGCTCATGCAGCGTTTTATGCCTGCGCTCATCATCGCCCGTATTGAATATATTGGTGATCTGTTGGTGATAGGTCATCCGTTAGAAGGAGGTGATAAATTCAAGACATCAACTGGAATAGCCAATTTCTGACACAAAATCAAATCAATAGGAGGAGGTAAAGGATGTCGAACAAGAGTAGTAGGAGCAGCTTGAAAACTACAGAGGAAATCCTTAATGATGAAGATTTTCGGTCACTGTCAAGCCAGAAGAATAGCATATCCGTGATTCTCACGATTCTCGAACTGGTCCTCTATTTCGGATTTATTGCGCTGATTGCATTCAATAAACCATTCCTCGCTTCGAAGGTTTCCGGTGCCATATCAATCGGGATACCCATTGCCGTCGGCACCATTTTCCTGTCCTGGGTCTTCACAGGCATCTATATCTATTGGGCAAATAGCAAATATGATATTCTTGTCAAAAAAGTTAAAGAAAAGATAGGGGGTTAAGCATGCCACAAACAACACAGACGATTATCGGACAATTTAATCCTATCGCCATCACGTTCTTTGTCATATTTGTTATTTCAACACTCGCAATAACATACTGGGCTGCCAAACGGACAAGAACAACAAAGGATTTCTATGCAGCCGGGCGAAGTGTTACCGGATTTCAGAATGGCCTTGCGCTCGCAGGTGATTACATGAGTGCCGCCTCCTTCCTCGGCATAGCTGGTTTGGTTTCAACAAAAGGCTATGACGGTCTCATCTATTCGGTCGGCTGGCTTGTGGGATGGCCGATCATCATGTTCCTCATTTCCGAGCCTCTCAGGAACCTCGGTAAATACACGTTTGCAGATGTTGTTGCATACAGGTTAAACCAGAGGCCGATACGGGCTGCTGCTGCTGCCGGATCACTGGTTGTCGTGCTCACATACCTCATTGCACAGATGGTGGGTGCAGGAACTCTCATAAAACTTATGTTTGGATTGCCCTTTGAGATTGCTGTTGTGATCGTCGGAACCCTGATGATCTCTTATGTTCTCTTTGGCGGAATGATCGCAACGACATGGGTTCAGATTATCAAGGCTGCGTTACTGCTGGGTGGTGCAACGCTGCTTGTCATTATGACGTTGTATCATTTTGGTTTCAGTTATGGAGAACTGTTCAGCCAGGCCCAGAATCTCTACGGGTCAAAGTTCCTTGAACCGGGAGGTCTGGTAACAAGCCCTGTAGATGCTTTCTCTCTGGGCCTTGCCCTCATGTTCGGCACCGCCGGATTACCTCATATCCTCATGAGGTTTTACACGGTTCCAGACGCCCGGGCGGCAAGGAAATCAGTCTTTATTGCCACAGGGTTTATCGGCTATTTTTATATTCTTACCGTTACCATCGGCTTTGGTGCTGCGGTCATCGTCGGACAGAAGCTTATCATGAGCGTAGATAAAGGCGGCAACATGGCAGGCCCCCTGCTCGCTGAGGCGCTCGGAGGGAATATCTTCCTCGGCTTTTTAGCCGCTGTTGCTTTTGCAACAATTCTGGCTGTTGTTTCCGGATTGACCCTTGCAGGAGCGTCAGCTTTCTCGCATGACTTATTTGTTGGTGTCATCAGGAGAGGCGTCGCAGCAGAGAAAGAAGAGGTCAAGGTCGCCAAGATAGCTACGGTAGGGCTCGGAGCCACTGCCATGCTCCTTGGTATCCTCTTTAAGGGACAGAACGTTGCCTTTCTTGTTGGATTGACCTTCGCCATTGCTGCAAGCGCAAATTTTCCTGCACTTGCGATGTCAATCATGTGGAAGAAATTTACGACAAAAGGAGCTGTAGGAAGCATATATACAGGCCTCATAGTAGCCACGGTCCTGCTTATCCTGAGTCCGACTGTGTGGGTGGATATCGTCCATAAGAACGAGAAAGCCGCATGGGAGACAAAGGAAAAGGTTGACAAGATCAGAAAAGACCTGAAGATAGCTGCCCCGGGACAGATACTGACCGCTGAAGATGAGGCTGCCAACATGAAGCTTGAGAAAGCTGCCGCGATGGAGATAATCGCAGCGGATGCAGCGGTAAAGACCAAAGTAGATACCCTGAAAAAAGGCCTCAAGACCGCACCCGAGGGCTCTGCGCTCTCACCGGTTGACGCAGAGGGCAATAAACAGATTAACGATCAGGTAGACCAGATCCTCATGACTGAGGCACCGGGGATATATAAAGACAAAATAGAATCCGTAACCTCGGTATCACCGAAACCGAAGGCTATATTCCCGTTGAAGAACCCCGCCATATATTCCATGAGTGCCGCGTTTCTCGTTGGTATACTCTTGTCACTCCTGGGCCGTGAAAAAGACGCTGAAGCAAAATACGATGAAGAAAAGCTGAGATCCTACATTGGAATAGGCTCTGAAAAATAATATGGTATAGATTCATCTGCATACCGGAAAAGGAGGAACGAGAGAAATATGTCGAAAGAAAGTATCGATGTCTTGTCGACTGAGAAGAGAACATTTCAACCTTCTCAGGAATTCAGCGATAAGGCTCATATCAAAAACATTGGAGAGTACGAAAAGCTCTATAAGAAGTCATTTGAAGATCCTGATGGCTTCTGGGCAGAAATAGCGGAACAGCAACTGATCTGGTACAAAAAATGGGATAAGGTATCCGATTGGGACTTTCATAAACCGTATATCAAATATTTTATCGGAGGGAAGCTGAATGCTTGCTATAACTGCCTGGACAGATTTATAAAAACACCCACAAGGAACAAGGCAGCCATCATATGGGAAGCTGACGATGGTACGTATAAGACATATACCTACCAGCAACTTTACTATGAAGTAAACAGATTCGCAAACGTCCTGAAAAAGTATGGCGTACAAAAAGGTGACCGGGTAACAATCTATCTGCCCATGATACCGGAACTTGGAATATCGATGCTTGCCTGCGCACGTATCGGCGCCATTCACAGTATCGTTTTTGGCGGTTTCAGTGCACAGGCGTTAAAGGACAGGATTCAGGACTGCAAGTCAAAACTCGTTATTACTGCCGACAAAGGCGTCAGAGGAAGCAGATACGTTCCCCTGAAATCAAACGCAGATGAAGCA
>JAGSYM010000235.1 GCA_018262395.1 Nitrospirota bacterium
CATCTACATCCAGCTTGTTTAACTCAAGCTGATAAAAACTGTATGAAACACCGGCTCCAATTCCTATATTCCAGTTGGGATCGAGTTCAAATACATACTTGAGGTTCAGTTCAATCGGGATGAAGGTTACTTCCATATCAACATCGACATCCCCTAAAAGTTCGGTTTCGATGCTATCATCATTTTCTGCACCGGCCCAGCCTGCCTCTATCCCCAAATAGAGATTCGGATAAATGGCGGCATATCCTTCGAGTCCTACATAGATAGCGTCATCTATTTCAAGGTTTTCAGCTATATCCTCGGTAAAGTTGAGGTAATCCACCTTGAGTGCGATGTTGCCATTGCCCAGAGCATATTTCTCCGCAGCATACAGAGTTGTTGATGCGAAAACAAAGACAAGCATGAGTGTCAGTAATAATATCTTCTTCATAAATTATCCTCCTTTTTGTAACTTATTAAACTACAGAGATCTTCTTTATCCCCCTAAAATTAAGTTGATCTCACCTCCTTTCAGTTGCCCGACAAATTTTCCTAAATCGTAAAATACCGACCGGTATTCGCTATTTCAGAACAGCTCCCGATGAAGCTTGTACTGATCAGTCTGATTTCCTGTCACATCCACTTGGCCCACAGTATACCACATCCTTTTAAAAGTCAGCAAGGTGACTAAGGGGTTATCTGTGCATCGGGCGTCAATATCCTTGCTATAGCCATCAGCAACCATTTCGACTACTCCCTTCTCTGGGGCAAGAGCCGGCCACTGCAAACTTTATGATTAACTTCCGAAGGGGAGCAGATTGACCATGAACGATTGCCTGAAGATGATTATTGATATGCAGCAGAAGGCTATTGAACAGTGACGACCATATTGTCTTCGTCGAGGCGGACGATTATGGGCTTGAATCCTTTCAGCTTCGAATCTTCAACATAACTGTAACAGAAGATGATGATTCTGTCTCCGACAATGCCTTTTCGCGCTGTGGGGCCGTTCAGACAAATTTCGCCTTTTTTGCCCGGTATCACGTATGTCTCGAACCGCTCTCCATTGTTCAGATTGCTGATCATCACCTGTTCATAGGGGAGTATTCCGGACTTTTTGACTATAGCCTCATCTATGGTGATGCTTCCTTCGTATGAAAGATTGGATTCAGTGACCGTGGCAATATGGATCTTTGCCCTGAGTATGCAGCGTAACATAGTATTCTTCTCCGACCTGTTATTCTATAATTTTTGGCACCCGGTAGAATTTATCAGTATGTACCGGGGCATTCGAGAGAGCGTCTTCTCGTGTGATTGACGATCCCGGAAGATCATCCCTCATTACATTATGCAAAGACAGGACATGGGATGTAGGCTGAACAGCGCTCGTGTCGAGCTCATTCAGCTTGTCTATATAGTCAAGGATGCTGCTGAGCTGCGAACCGAACATTTCCTTCTCTTCTTCCGAAAGCGAGAGCCGTGCCAAAAGCGCAATATGTTCAATCTCATCTTTGATGATTTTCACGCGGTTGAGCTAAATTTTCTCAAGATTTGCAAATCTGACGGCAAGCCTCTTTATGCCAAAATTGGGAAAGTTAACCATCACTTTCTGATCGTCTCCGTCTCCGTAACAGTCACGAACAACTCCAACTCCCCAGGACGGATGTTTCACCCTGCAACCAGCGTTATAGAATGAGAAGCCGTCCCTGAGATGACCGTTTTTCTTCACATGAGTCACTTTTACTGCATGGTTTCCGCTAATCTTATCAATCCAGTGACACCATTCCCTGGGAATGTCCCTCAGAAACCGCGAAGGTTCCTGCTCCTGAAATTTTGCATACAGTCTCCTCCTGTTGGCTCCGGTCAGCCACAAAACATCCCGGGCACGCGTCATCCCGACATAAAAGAGTCTGCGCTCTTCGGCAATCTCATCCTCGTTCTTCATTGCCTTGAAGTACGGGAGCACACCTTCTTCAACTCCGGTAATAAAAACAACCGGAAATTCGAGACCCTTTGCATTATGCAATGTCATGAGAGAAATACACTCTGCTCCGCATGTGTCATCAGTGCTGGTTATCAGTGATACCCGGTCAAGAAACTCCTTGATGTCCATACCCTCTGCTGAAGAGATAAGCTCTTCAATATTCTTTGACCGCTCGTCGTCGAGAACCCCTGCATAACCTGATTTCTCGTACATATTCCTTACCATATCTGCTGCGGATTTATACTTTGCAGAAGAGACCCGTTCGAACATCTTGATTAAATCAGCAAGCTTTGCCTTGACTGCCTGGGAGAAATAGTCTCCGCGCAGGTGTGACTTCACGGTATCAAACAAGGGCAGAGATCTTTTCTTTGCATCCTGTTCTATTCTGTTCAGAATTGCAGCCCCGATTCCCCGGGGAGGAGTATTGATAATCCTCCTGAAACTCACATTGTCCCCTTTGTTAAACGCGACACGTATGTACGCAATAATATCTTTGATTTCTTTTCTATGATAAAAGCTGATGCCGCCAAGAATGCGATAGGGGATACCCTCATCACGCATGGCATCTTCGAGAGCCCTTGATTGCAGGTTGACGCGGTACAATACTGCAAAATCCCTGTAATTGTAAACACCTTTCAGGAAGTATTCCTTAATCGCCTTAGCAGTACATCTGGCTTCATCTTCATAGGTTTTGAACCAGCAGAAATGCACCTTTTCCCCTGACCCTCTCTCTGTCCAGAGCTTTTTGGATTGCCTCCGGGGGTTCCGTGCAATAACTGCACCCGACACGTCCAGAATATGCTGCGTTGACCGGTAATTCTGCTCCAGTTTGATCAGCTTTGCGCCAGGAAAGTCATGTTCGAAATTCAGGATGTTGCTCACATTGGCGCCTCTGAACTTGTAAATACTCTGGTCATCGTCGCCTACGACGCAGATCTTCTTGTGAGAAGATGCAAGGAGTTTCAGCAGATAATACTGACCAAAGTTTGTATCCTGAAACTCGTCGACGAGAATATATGAGAGCTTCTGCTGATACCTCTCGAGAATTTTTGGGTTATCGGTGAACAGTTTAACTGTCAGCATAATAAGGTCGTCAAAATCAAGCGCATTGCTCCGCTTCAGTTCATCCTGGTACCTCACATACACCCTTGCGAGTTTCTCATCAAACCCGAATCCATCACCCGAAGCAAGAAATTTCTCAGGGCCGATCAGGGAAGACTTTAAAAAACTGATACGCGAAACGATGCCCTTGGAGAGGGCTTCATACACCTTGAATTCCTTCAGAATATGCCGAATGAGGGCACACTGGTCATCTTCATCGTAGATCGAAAAATTGTTCGAATATT
>JAGSYM010000236.1 GCA_018262395.1 Nitrospirota bacterium
AAAATGAGAAAGTTGACTTGAGTTTTCGCTTCGGTTACTCTAATGAAGAAAGACGACTCCACCCATACGAGGAAATCAGATTACGATGAAAGATAAAATTCGCAGGGCATTCCAAGAAAGCATACAGGTAAAAGAAAAATTCCTTGATGAAAAAAATATCGACAGAATTTATGAGGTTTCAAAGGTCATAGCCGGCGCCTTTAATGACGGGAAAAAACTGATTCTTTTCGGCAACGGTGGGAGTTCCACAGATGCCTCGCATATCGCAGCAGAGTTTATCAACAGATTTAAGAGAGAACGCCCGGGCCTTCCGGCTTTAGCCCTCAATACGGATATGGCGGTAATAACATCAATAGCAAATGATTATGATTTTTCCGAAATATTCGCAAAGCAATTGAAGGCAATCTCCGAAGAAGGTGATGTTGTCATTGCAATCAGTACAAGCGGTAATTCCCCGAATATCCTGAAGGCAATGGATGTTGCAAAGAAAAAGAGACTCGTGACTGTTGCCTTTACAGGCCTCAAAGGTGAGAAGTTTGCATCAAAGGCACAGTACGCTTTTCTTGTGCCCTCTGATAGTACTCAACGGATTCAGGAGACCCACATAACACTTGGGCATGTTGTCTGCCAGATGGTTGAAGAAATCCTTTTTGAGGTTCCGAGGAAAAAATAAGCAGTGAACATGCGATGATTATCCTCGGGATCGACCCAGGTCTGAGTACGACAGGATTCGGTGCAATTCACAGTGACAATGCTGCCCCCTCCCTTCTCACATGCGGGTCCATTAAAACTTCTCCTCGGGTTCATATCTCCCGCAGACTGTTTCAGATTCACACTGATATTAATACACTCATCGATTCCCTTCATCCGGACCTGATAGCTGTCGAGAATGCATTCTCTCTCGTCAGATATCCCAGAGCCGGTATATTATTGGGAGGAGTTTTGGGTATTATATATTTGTCTGTTTTTAACCATAATGTCTCTATGATTGAGCTGACGCCAAGAGAAGTGAAGAAGGCCCTTGCAGGATATGGTGGTGCAGGCAAAGTGCAGATAAAATCAGCTATAAGGAGAGTGCTGAACATCGATGATATACGATCATCCCACGCTTCTGATGCACTCGCTGTCGCTTTGACCGCATTTTACCGGAAGGGGAGCAGGAAGAATCGATGATCTCATACCTGAAAGGGATAGTGCAGAGAAGTTATGTTCATGATGACAGATTAACGCTCATTGTCAACGGCATAGGGTATGAAATATTGATACCGGCCTTTGTTATGAAGAAGATCAAACAGGAACACGCTGAGGGCAGTGCATTGGAACTCCACGTTTCCTATAATCAGACCGAGAGGCAGCCGAAACCTGTGCTTGTCGGTTTTCAGTCGCCCCTCGATAAAGAATTCTTCGAGCTGTTTATATCGGTGGAAGATATCGGTCCCGCAGCCGCAGTCAAAGCACTCACAAAGCCGGTGAGAGAAATTGCCTCTTCGATTGAAGATAAGGATACGAAGGCTTTAAAGCAGCTAAAGGGCATCGGGGAAAGGAAAGCCGAAAAGATCATTGCAACGCTGAAGGGCAAGGTTGCGAAATATGCATTAATACCCGAAGTTGAAATGCCACCTGAAATCACCGAGGATTTCAGGAAAGAAGTCGAAGATGTTCTTGTAAACCAGCTCGGCCACAAGCATTTGGAAGCCCGCACAATGATTTCAGAGGCAATGAAAAGAGATCCTCGAATCAGTTCTTCCGAGGAATTGTTCGAGGAGGTTTACCGGGGCCAGAAGACGTGATACACGAAGAGGCAAATCAGCTCCCTGACATCCTCAAGGAAAAAAGTCCGCAGGATGAGGAACTAAATTTTTCCCTCAGGCCAGTACGCATGGCAGAGTATACAGGACAGCAGAAAATTGTTGAAACACTGAACATAGCCATCGAAGCAGCCCTTCAGAGGAAAGAATCCCTCGATCACATTCTGTTCAACGGGCCACCCGGCCTCGGCAAGACAACACTGGCGCATATTATCGCAAATGAGATGGGGACAAAAATTATCACCTCTTCAGGCCCTGCCCTTGAAAAAGGCGGTGATCTCATGGGAATTCTTACCCACCTCGAGAAAGGCGACATTCTCTTTATCGATGAAATACACAGAATTCCGAAAATTGTTGAGGAATTCCTCTATCCGGCCATGGAAGACTTTGCCGTTGATTTCATTTTTGACAAAGGCGTACATGCGCGGACGCACCGCTACAGGCTCGAACCATTCACGCTGATTGGTGCAACAACCCGGTCCGGTCTGCTGTCCTCTCCATTGCGAGAGCGGTTTGGCATCACACGGGATCTTGATTTTTATGATGAGAGTGACCTGATCCTGATCGTAAAACGTTCCGCATCGATATTGGATATCCCGATTGACCCTGACGGGGCATATGAAATAGCTCGCAGGGCAAGAGGCACGCCGAGGGTTGCAAACAGGCTCCTCAAACGTGTACGTGATTACGCTCAGGTGAGGGCGCAGGGAAAGATAACGCAGGAAGTTGCCTCTGAAGCTCTGGCACTGGAGGGAATAGATGAGTCCGGGCTGGGTGGAACAGACAGAAAGCTCCTGAGGACGATTATTCTCAACTATAAAGGAGGCCCGGCTGGTATCGAAGCGCTTTCGTCCACACTCCAGATAGAAACCGATGTACTGCTTGATGTTATTGAACCGTACCTGTTAAAGACAGGGTTCGTTATCAGGACATCCCAGGGCAGAAAGGCCACCGAAAAAGCTTACGCACACCTTAACATAGATCATAAGCGCGAAATCGGTCTCTTTGAAGGAAGCAAAGGCAAACGAGATTCGTAACGATGAAGCTCCTCATGCATATCTGCTGTTCCAACTGCTGTTTATATCCCCTTCAAACCCTTTTCTCAAAAAATATCGATGTCAGGGGATTCTGGCTTAATCCGAATATCCATCCGTATACCGAATATGCAATGCGTCTTGAATCCCTCCGACGCCTCCAGAAAGATTGGGGTCTCGAGATCGAATATGCTGACCACTATGGGCTGAAAGAATTCGTGAGAGCGGTTGTGCATGATGAGGATAACAGGTGTTCCGTCTGCTATGCCATGAGGCTTGAGGAAACAGCCAAAACAGCAAAGGGCATGGCTCTTGACGGTTTCACGACCTCGCTCCTTGTGAGTCCGTACCAGAAATTTGATATCATAATGCGCATCGGGGAAGAAATGGGGAAAAAGTATGCTATCCCGTTTTATGCTGAAGATTTCAGGCCGGGATGGCACGAAGGCATAAGACGTTCAAAAGA
>JAGSYM010000237.1 GCA_018262395.1 Nitrospirota bacterium
CTCCGCGAAATCAAGATGTCTCTGATTTATGCAGGTTACACCGACAACACCTCACTGTGGATATTCCGCCACAGTAAAAGTTACCGTTTCTAATCCTCGCACCAGGGCTACCATTCAATCTGTGGTGTTCATCCAGTAACAAAAGTCACAGGTGAAAGTCCAACGGCGGTCTGGTATGACTCTCATCTACCTTTCTTGCCTCAAAACCGCTACAGTGCTTCATAATTCTCACGGATGGGGTGTTATAGCGACAACGGTGATTTGATTTTCTTCAGGACCGTAATACCAGAAAACTCTATAAGCAGCCGGAGTGGATTGCTCAGAGTATGCCTCAAAAACCTTTTCTCCCCTGGGACCTTTCAGTGTAGTAAACTCATGGGTCTGCAGACCAGGATGCCTTGGATTTTTGGAGAGGAACAGAAGGGCCTTTTTTACAGCCTTATACCGCTTGGTAAGACCCTTGTCTGTCTGAAGTCTATTTAGCTGTTCTTTGGCCTCTTCGGTAGTAAGTATCTCAAACAAGCGACAATCCTACAATTCGTCGAGATTGAGCTTCGTCACTTTCCCCTTAGCCGCCTGTCTTAGACCTTTTTGAACGCTATCCAGCGCCTTCTTATTCTTGTATAGCCATGCTTCGGACGAAGGTATGAGATCCAGAACGGCCTTCACTCTGTCAAACTCTTCCATATCGATAACAGCGGCCATTTTGTGGCCCTTTATGTCTGTAAGGAACTGTTTGACCTCGATATGATCATCTTTACGTTTTGCCGCAGTAGACATATATACCTCCTTACGTGAATAATTGATTATACCACAGTGGTCGGTAAGAAGAATATGACCGTGGTGCATAAGAGTTTTTTCTTGATCCAATAACAGCGATGATATAATGCAAGGAAGGATAAAAATGCTCCCAGGAAGATTAATGCCTGACTCAAACATGGGTTCAATGCTCCGAGCAAATGAAAATTACCACCTGTCTCTTTGAAGCTGGCATTAAGTGCCTTACTAAATGTTTTCTCCGCTCAATCGGGGAACAGGGAGCGGGGAATGCCTACGCCGACTGGGTCAAAACTAAGTCAGACTCCTACCACAGGGGGGGGAATCAAGAGATTGATTGCTGAAGCTTTGTACGATTAGTGCATCAGCGGCTTGGCTGCAACAGAAAACCTTAAGACTGCTAAGTGGCGATTGGCCGTGGATGTTAAAGCCCATGCTCGAAACCTGGAATCCAGCATACACGCAGTTGAACGGATACAGTCCCAAAAATCGAGGCAAACAAGTGAAATTATCCCGATAAGATTCATCTTTACGAATAAGCTCACCAGTGACGACAAGATATTGCTGTCATTCGATGCTCTCGTTTTGTCGGAAATGTTGGGCCGAGAAATCAGCCTTGGTAGGATTATCCATGGGGATACCCGTACAACACTGAAAGTTAAAATAACTGTACTTGCAAGAAAAGTACGAAAACTTATCGGTAAAATTGACAAAATACTTTCTCTTAACGCTCATCCCGAAGTTGTCCTTAATCGGCATTGTGCCGAGTGCGAGTTTCAAATCCAATGCAGGGAAAAGACTATTGCAAAAGACGACCTAAGCCTATTGTCCGGCATGTCTGAAAAAGAGCGAAAAAAGCTCAATGGGAAAGGCATCTTTACAGTCACACAACTATCCTACACATTTAGACCTCGCAGGAGGTATAAACGACTTGCGGCCAAGCCTGAGAGGTATCACCACTCGCTGAAGGCCCTCGCGATACGAGAGCAAAAAATACATATCGTAGGCAATCTGCAATTGCGAATCGAGGGCACGCCGATATTCTTCGATGTAGAAGGACTTCCAGATCTCGATTCATATTATCTTATCGGCGTTCGCTTCAAAACTTCTGAGGGGATCATCCAACTCAGCCTTTGGGCTGATAGGGCTGAAGAAGAGAAGATATGGATCGAATTCCTGCGCGTTTTGTCAGATATCGAGAATCCAGTCCTGATTCACTACGGCAGTTTCGAAAGAACGTTCCTAAAAAAGAGGTGCGATCAATACGGCGGGCCGCCGGAAGACTCCGCTGCAGTCAAGGCGATCGAATCTTCGGTCAACATCCTGGCTGTAATTTTCGCTCAGGTTTATTTTCCCTCATATTCCAATGGGCTTAAGGAGAACGCCAAGTTTCTTGGCTTCAAATGGAGCGATCCTTCAGCCTCCGGCCTTCAATCTATAGTTTGGCGTCATCAGTGGGAAGAATCACGAGACCCGACGGTTCAAGAGAAACTGATCGCCTACAACACCGATGATTGTGAAGCTATTCGCCTCGTTGCTCAAGCCCTCGGTCGGCTCACCGAATCAGACATTGGTATTGATAAATCACCTGGCTCGGAATCCGAAATCATCCACGTGGACTCGCTTGGGAATAACCTGAGATCCTTATGGCCTCCTTTCAAGAGCCCTCTGCCGGATCTGGAACAAATCAACAGCGCTGCCTATTGGAACTACCAAAGAGATCGTGTTTTTGTTCGATCAGGATACTACCAAATGCGCATGTTAGATATTTTCTTCCGGCAGGCCCTTTAATCGCCATTGTATTGGCGGGTGTTGCAGAGCGCTATCTGTTACAACGACAACAGACAGGCTCGCCATTAGGAATAACTCTCCGTAAGCTGTCCATCATCGTATCTCTAGTTATCGGTATTTGTCTTCATATTTATACTGCTGCGATGATGTATCGCGACGTACTTGATGTTAATACGCCAAAGAAGATCGCAGCAGAGATAGAGCAAATAATTCCGTCGGATGTTAATACAATATTTGAGATAGGGTCAGGCAGACGATTAGAGGATGTAACCTGTAACCTGAAAAAGAATATTATTCAGGTAGACACATTCCTAGATCTGGAACAGATCCATGGAAAAAGTCGGGCATTCTATTTTATATATGATAGGGATATGCTCAATGCCTCAGGGGAAGTAGAAAACTGGGAGAAGATATATGCTCGAAAGTTAACATATCTTCGAGGTGAAGAACTGATTGTCAGTCGTCTGGTTCCTAGCCCTAAAGCATTGCAATAAAAGATGGCTGATTTCCTTTCTTGTAAGGCCAAAATATAAGTTTGTCTTTCATCAATTCCACATAGTTCATCTGTTTTTCAGTAAGCGGGCCAGCCTTGCCTGAAATCAGTCTCGATAAAAATCCTCCGACTGTTATGAGGGAGTTCTTCAGGTCATGGGCAAACATGGAAAGCATGACAAGAAAGTGGCATTTGATTGTTTCTTCCGTAAATTGATAAGCGAGGCACGGCCGCACCGAAGCAACAACTGTTAGAAGTTGCAATCACTGCGGATTTACGGGAATAATCCTCTCAGACGGATATATTTACGACCAGCACGAGAAATCAAAAAAGTCTGCTTGCAAAGGAAGGGTATAAGGCGGGTCAGCGGAGTCCTAAAAAGAGCCAGTCAGCACCTGTCTCTTTGACATTTCGGCAGACGGCATTTTTGACGGCATTTTGACCTGACCTTGACAGGTCGCATATCACATGCTATAAGTTGAGCTAATAGGATAAGATATTTTTTTGTCATCTCATTTTTACCGAGGAGGGATTATGCGCGTTTTCAAAGCAGAGACACGTCTTGCAGCAATAGTAACAGTCTTTCTTGCGGTACTGATCATGGGAGGCTGCGCAACGACCGTCAAATATTCCTATGACGTCAGGGCCGGGTTCCCCGGGTTGAAGAGTTTTAAGTGGGTCCCTTCATCGGCCATATCCTCGCAGGACTCCCTGCTTGAAACAAATGTTCAGTTCCTTGCGGAACAATTCCTCGAGCAGAAAGGTTTCACTAAGGTGCCTGAGAAGTCCGATTTGCTGATCTCTATGAATTACGAATCCGAATACACCAGCTCTCGATTCGGCTATCAGCTTCGCATGCTCACCTTGAATATCTATAAATCAGAACCCAAGGAGCTGATCTGGCAGGGGACCGCATCTGGGAGTATTCGCACCGATGCTGCCTCTGACGATCTGAAGCAGGCTGTGCAGGGTATTCTCTCGAATTTCCCGCCGAAATAGGCTTTAGTGAGTGGATGTCTCACAAGATGACGGCCTCGCGGTTCTCCATGCGGGCGTCTTTTTAGTGGATGCTGGTGTCCGGTTCTGATTGCTAAGAGTACAGCACAGTGCTTTTCCTGATGTTCACCATGTTTGTTTCAGAAAGTATAGAGCGTGTATATGTCGAAGGTTGAGATATCAAGTACAAGGGGGATCTCGTATGAGCAATGCGAGATCCCCCG
>JAGSYM010000024.1 GCA_018262395.1 Nitrospirota bacterium
CATGGGTCTCAAGGCTGAAACTGTTCTTGTTGCAGTCGGAAGGGAAGCGAACCTGCAAGCCCTCGGACTCGAAGACATTTCATTGGAAATAGATAAGAATCGCCTAAAGATAGATGACAGGCTCAGGACAAACCATAAGCACATCTATGTTGCAGGGGATGCGACAGGTTCCTATCAGTTTACCCATGCAGCCGGCTATGAGGGCGGCATTGTTCTCAGCAATGCTATTCTTCATTTGCCGAGAAAAGTGGATTATACCTATCTTCCATGGTGCACCTATACAGACCCCGAACTTGCAAGTATAGGAATGAACGAAAAGAGAGCGGCTGCGGCAGGCATACCTTATTCGGTTTGGACAGAAGAGTTCCGTACCAATGACCGAAGCCTTGCAGAAGGCGAAGAAGCAGGGAAAATAAAGCTCCTTCTTGATGAAAAGGAAAAGCCTATCGGTATCCAGATACTCGGCCCCAGCGCCGGGGAACTGATCAGTGAATGGGTTGCTGTCATGAACGGGAATGTAAAGCTTTCGGCTATCGCATCAGCTATGCATCCTTATCCGACTCTTAGTGAAATCAACAAAAAAGTTGTCGGATCGTTCTATGCCGGCAAGATTTTTTCCGAAAGAGTAAAAAAAGCCCTGAAATTCTTCTTCAATCTAAAGGGGAGAGCATGTGGTGCTTAAAGACAGTCAAGAGAAAGGGCTCACAACAAGGCCGGCAGGCTCATGTGAGAAAGACGATGGAATGTTCGTGTTAATCCTTGATAAAACAGTAGGGGTCCTTTTCCTCAAAAATATTGCGTCCGAGGCTGTATGCGACGGCAAGGCATCCTCCGCAAACAGGATGGAGCTTACAGCTTCGGCATTCTGTACATCCTGCACGATAACGCTGTGCCTGAGGTGAATCATAGATTTCTGTGATGCTTTGGCGGAATATATTCCCGATAGGAGATGGGAACTTTCTGCATGCATGCACCTCACCATCTGAAAGCAACGCTAAAAAATTAAAGGCAGCTCCGCATCCGAATGTGGTACAGCCACCGAACGGCTCAAATCCGCGTTGATACCATCGGATGCTCAGCATGTTGTCTTTCAGGCCGAGAACATGGTATTTCTGGATTGCCTTTTCATAGGAATCCAAAAATTCGAGATATTCATCCTTATCGGGAAGCACGAGATTGGCACCTTCACCGACCATCGAAAGCCTGTTAAAGTGGAGTCTGTCTGTATGTTCGTTCAGGATCTCGGCAAGAGGGATAATCTCTTTCATATTGTTTTTTGTGAGGGTCAACATCACCATCGAAAATATATTAAGCTCCTTGAGCACTTTGAGAAACGCTAAGACGCGCTTAAAATGCCCCTTCCCCCGGATAAAATCATTCTGCTCCTCAAGACCTTCGAGACTCACCTGAAAGTGTGTAGGTTTCTGGATGGAAATAAGTTGATCGATCTTTCCCCTTTCGGTTGGATTGCCAAGGATGCCGATACTAAATCCACGCTCTGAAGCTGCACGATAAAGCTCGATAAAATAAGGATAGAGAAAAGGATTGCCGCCGGTAAAACTTATGGCTTTCATGACATGCTTTTCACTGCAGAACCTGCGGACATCGTCAAGGATACGTATCCCCTGGTCAAGAGACATGGCAGACCGTGCACTGCGGTCATAACAATGACGGCAGTGAAGGTCACATGCTTGTGTGATGTGCCACTGCAGGGTAAAACTGTGCGAGGTGAGAAAACGCCCGTCAACATACTCACTGGCAGAATATATGGAGGGATCACGTACGATTTGTGAAGGAGGTGACAGGAGTAAACCATCCTGAATGGCTTCATCAAGAATAGCATCAATAAAATTAACGGTTACATTCCCATCCTCTGCCGCATTTTCTGGAACTATTTTTTCTTCAACGATCTTCATTGCAAGCAGGTCACCTTGAGACGCTACACGGTATTTCACTCTTTGCCGCCGGGGATCTTTCCAGACAACCACAAGTTCTCTGCCCGGCTCCGGATCAGCATGCGTCTCCGTTTTCTCCTGGGTGAGAAGAGGGACAAGGTTTTTCCAGGAAAGTTCCAATAACCTGACAGTTGGATTTAGGCAGATTTCGCTTATGTCTTCTGAAAAACGATCCTCACTCGTGCGGATATCCTCAATAGCATATTCGAGGCGGGCGAGATCAGGAAGAAACTTTGGCATTTCCTGTTCGCCCGACCGAATAAGATCTCTTAGCACTGATTCAGGGTTACATAGGGATTTTCTATCTTGAATCAGGCTGTCCCATCGTTCAGTACCGGAGAGGTTAGCGCAAACTGCGCTATTTCCCCCCTGATCAACTGCTCGGAGCTGGAGCTTTCTCTGTCTTGGCGGTTTTTAACGATTTTATATAAGCAACAAGATCCTTCATCTCTTGTGAATCTGCAGCCGGTGGTTTTCCTCCCAGAGCCTTCTGTATACATGCTTGAATGGTACTCTCAAGATTTGCGCCGGCTTTTTCAAGACCTTTACCGTCCGGGTGACAAGTGTTGCAGCTCTTGTCGTTTGTACTTCCTCCCAATTTTGGGTCTGCAAAAAGCTGTTTTCCCCTTTCTACATTCCCACCTGCGGGAGTCATTTCCTTCACTGTTTCGGTTCCACCGGAACCTTTTCCTCCTGCTCAAGCCGCCTGAGCCGGCTCAGGGTATCCGACTCCTGCAAGGGTTACCCCGGTAACAAGGGCGGTAATGCTCAATCCTGCGAGAATTTTTTTGAACTCTTTCTGATTCATCACATCCCTCCTTCAAAAAGTTATTTTTATAATTCTCCCATTAAAAGTTAAAGGAGTCAACTGAATGTTCTATAGAATCTTGTACGACGTATTGACTTTCATGATTCTATATATTTCTGTTTTTTCCATTTGAAAGGAAGATCGATAATTTCTCCCGGCTTATCTATCGAATAGAGCGCTCTAAAAGCCTCTATGAGTACAGCCCTTTGCTGTGCAATGTTAAATGGCTCTCCAAGAGGATGTCCGAATGGCCACCTGAGATAAATAGTCCGTGGCGGTTTTGTTTTTTCAGTATACTTCCTTAAAATAGATATGCCTATCGTTGATATCCCGACTCTTTCAATCTCCCGTTGTATCAATCCGACGGATTGATTGCATATGCCTCAACCAGGTGTTAGCAGAACAATGTCCACAAGGTCAGATTTTAGTCTATTGGCAACATCGGGAGCTGTTATCTTCATTAAAGTGTCGATATGGGGCCCCATGATATGACCCATAAAACCGTAATGCCGGCCTGACAGTCCGCCTATGGTGCCCTCTTTTTCGAACTCTCTCAGTCTATCAATGGGGAAAACAATATTAATGTCCTTGTCTGCATCGGTATGGTCATAGTAATCATGGGTTATCATGAGATCAGTTAATGGCTTCGATATATCAATTTCTCGGAACGTTGGATCACCATTCGGGTCGGTCATGTCGAAAGGCTTGTCGGCTTTATCGTGCACACCTGCCGTTGTAACGACAGCCAGTGTGCTATCGCTTAATGCCTTTCTCAACGGCGTCCACGGTATTTCCTCCAATTCCAGCGGTTTGTATAAACCGGATAATAGTTTTACAAGGACTGGAAAGCGAGTTAGAATCTTTGCAATGAGCCTATTTTTTGTCCGTTGACCTGCCATGGAAACCTCTAACAATCCATCCCTAACCTGTGAAACAAATTTTTCAGAGTTTCTCTCTCACTCCTGCAATATTCATCGCTGCTTTCTTGGTAATATAATATTAAAAAAAATTAGTTCGAGGTGCACTGAGGTATCGAAAGATGATTTTATCATGACATCTGCAACTTTTTTAAATACATTTTTCGGATTGACAGAGGAGAGAAGACTGAGGATATCTCAATCTACATATAAATTTTTCCAGTGTCCACTGTGGAATCTCCATGTCATAAGTATCCCCTGAACGCCCATTGACAGAACCATTGCCACCCAAACACCTGTTGCACCAAAATCCAAAATCAGTGCAAGGCAGTATGCAAGCGGGAGGCGAATAATCCACATGGCGATGATAATAACCCACATTGTACCCTTTGTATCTCCAGCTCCCTGCAGTCCACCCGCCAAAATAACGCTTGCTGCCATAAAAGGCTCTGATAACATATTAATCCTCAGATACCGGGTTGTCTCTTCGAGTACTGCTGGATTTTTTGTCAGGATCGCTGCAAATCGTTCAGCAAAGATAAAGATTACGAGAGCCATCATGCTGATAAGGACTACTCCTGCAAAAGCAATCCGCCATCCCACTTTTTCTGCCCTCTCTGTATCTCCTGCACCCAGGTTCTGTCCTAACAGGACAGATGCGGCCATATTCATGGCAAATGCAGGCAGATAGATGATTGCTTCAATCCTCAGCCCGTTTGTAATAGAAGCTATGGCGATAATGCTTGCATTTTCCAATCTTCCAAGAATGTTATAAAGGAGAATACTTCCAGCATTCCAGGCAGCCTGTAGTAAAGCTGCGGGCCAGCTTATTTTTATAATTTTCTTAAATGTATCCTTCGACACAGACCAAATACTTGTATAGAGAGATCTCCAGCGAGTAAAAAAGAAATAAACAAGATTGATGCCCATTCCTATCGTCACTGAAATAGCAGTTGATATAGCAATACCAATATATCCCATTCGCGGAAATGGGAAAATACCAAAGACAAGGGCAAAGTCTCCCAAGATATTAATGACACTTACAAGGAACATGGTAAAAAGGGGTTTTTTCACCTCACCACTGGCGCGAAATATCGCATTCGAAATAATTAATATGTAATTCGGTCCAAGCGCAAGAGCAAATATCTTAAAAAAATCTTCTGAGATTTCCCTGATCTTCAAAGGAAAGCCTGCCAGGGAGATTATCTCCGCATAGAAGATAAGACCGGAAATCATAAGTCCGGTCGCTATCAAGCTGCTAAGGATCAGGGACTGTCTGGTAATCTCTATAGCCCTTTTAAAGTTACCCGATCCAATAGCCCTCGAAACCATGGCCAATGTTCCAATACTGACAGCATTGGCAATAATAATGATGAGAAAATAGAGCTGACTGACAAAGCCAATAGCTGCTTGAACTTCCGGGTTAATGAAACCTGCAACATAGATATCAGCGAATCCTACAAAGAAATTGAAAATCATGATCAGCAGCATGGGCCAGGAAACCTGCCAAATTTTGATCCAGAGGTTCCCGGTTATCAAGTCTATGGGATATTCAGAATCTTTCAACTATCCTTCCTCTCAGAACAAATATGAGTCAAAATGAACTGCTCCGTAGCAAGCTGTGAAGTATAGAGTCTGTCACTCCGGTTTGTGCAGTCGCCTCATTCACCTCAGCGAACCCGCCTGAGTGCGGGGGCGACTCGCTGAGGCGAGAATCTTTCTCGATTAAAAAGAATCCCCGAAAAGTCAATGCGACTCGTCGCCATGACTCGCAGCGCCTGCAGAAAATAACCAGACCATACTACCACCAGATGATTAGGTAGAATGGGATTTCTGGGCACACAACAAAAAAGTGCCTCAACCGTAAAGGAAGAGGCACTTTCATCGAGATCAAGAATACAGCTACTTCACGGCATCCTTGAAAGCCTTGCCCGCTGAAAACTTCGGAAGTTTCTTTGCCGCAATTTTGATAGTTGCTCCTGTCTGAGGATTTCTTCCTGTCCGAGCTTTCCTCTTTGAAAGTGAGAATGTGCCGAAACCTACGAGGGCAACCTTGTCACCCTTTTTAACCGCCTTGGTGATTGCCTCAATAGCTCCCTCAAGTGCCTTGCCGGCGCAGGCCTTGGTACATCCTGATGCCGCTGCCATCTTTTCGATCAGATCTGCTTTTGTCATGTTTCCCTCCCATGAAAAATTTAATTACAGGAGTATATAAAATTGCTGCATAATTGACAATAGCAAAAATTCAGCATAGCAAAGGCTGAATATATTACTTCGTCTGCGCATCACTGTCCTGAATCGCTGAGGCACGGTGTCGAGGTGCTCGACAATTTTAAACACAAAATGGACACACCTACTCCAGAAAGTGACTCTTACGACTATGTAAGCCCCATGCCAGTAAAGCCTTTGCAAGGGGTAATCCATGCGTAATATCTCTCCATCAACAAAAAAGGGCTTGCATCTCTGCAAACCCTTGATTCCCGTTGGTGGCGGGGAGAGGATTTGAACCTCTGACCTTCGGGTTATGAGCCCGACGAGCTACCAGGCTGCTCCACCCCGCGATCGTCTTTAACAATACCTTATCAGTCTTTTCTTTGTCAAACTTCTCACTTTGGCCTGTGGTATGATAATAAACGAAAAGGTGCTGTGATGGACTTCCTGAGGCAATTGCGATGGCAGGATCTGGTAGACATCATTCTGATGTCGATAATTTTCTATCGTCTTCTCCTCATGATAAAGGGTACGAAGGCTGCACACATGATCATGGGGCTGGGCCTTCTGCTTCTGGGATCTGTATTCTCCAGGTATTTTGAGCTTTACACGCTGGACTGGCTGATACAAAGCTTCTGGGCGCAGATCGTTATTGCGATTATTATTCTTTTCCAGCCGGAGATCAGAAGGGCACTCGCCCAGATGGGCGAGACGAAATTCCTCAGGACATTAACTTCTGCTGAAGAGCTCAAATCACTCGAAGAGATTATCAGGGCTACGGTAGCCCTTGCAAACAGAAAAATCGGTGCAATTATCGCGATCGAACGTGAGACAAGTCTCAAGGATTTTGTCGAAATAGGCACGCCGCTGGATGCAAGGGTATCGAAAGAAGTCCTTCTCAGCATATTCCATCCCACATCGCCCATTCACGATGGAGCCGTTGTCATACGGGGTAACAGGATAGTTGCTGCGGGATGTTTTTTGCCCATAACCATGGGGCCCGATATCAGCAAGTCATTGGGCACAAGACATCGTGCAGCTCTCGGCCTGTCAGAGGAGACTGATGCCGTAGTACTCATCGTATCAGAAGAGACAGGTACCGTATCGCTCGCAATCAAGGGCAATCTTGAAAGCCACCTTGATATGGGGATGCTGAGGAATGTTCTTACTGATCTCTTCACCGAAAAGGGGAAGAAATGAAGAAGATGGTTCACGAGAACTTTGGCCTGAAGGTAACCGCGGTGTTTTTGTCAATCGTCTTATGGGTTTTTGTGACGTCGCGCGGGCAGTCAGAGATATCTCTCGATGTTCCGCTTGAGTTTACCGACATTCCGCCGGGGCTCGAAATCGTCAGTCACAGCGCGAAGGTTATAAGCCTGAATGTGAGAGGACAGGAGAGGTTGCTGAAGAATATCAAACCGGCAGATATAAGGGTTTCTCTTGACCTCAGCAAGGCGAAAAAAGGAGAGAGTACCTACTATATCCACCGGGAAGATATACGACTGCCCCATGCAGTTACTCTCGGCAATCTCAATCCCTCAAATGTTAAAGTAACAACTGAAGAAACCGTCAGGAAAACCGTTAGGGTTATTCCCATCGTAACCGGTGAGCCGGGCAAAGGGGCTATGGTGAGGTCCGTCTCTGTTACTCCCCCGAGTGTTGAAATCGAGGGTATCAGGCCCGAGATAGCACGAATCAGTGCATTAAAGACAGAACCGCTCGATGTTACGGGTATGAACGAAACGTTTTCCCAGGATTTGAAGCTGGATCTCGCCGGCCACGTTGTGCGAATAAAAACCGCTGCGGTTACGGTTCAGGTTGTGATCGAAGCACGGGGCAAAAGAAAATAAGCATGCGGTTGGGATATGATAGTGATCGGGAAAGACTCGCGGACGATATTGCAGAGGTAATCCAGACAAAAATGACCTGATGCATTTCATTGTCTCTTTTTTTACAGGCATATTCTTTTTTTACGCATTCCGGTATTTCCCTTTCACGACAGGTTTCCTTGGTGTCATATCTTCTGCATGCCTTCTTATAAGGAGGAAACCGCTTCTCATTCTTATAGCAGTTTTCGGCGCGGTTTATGCCTTTCTCCGATACGAGCCTGCTTGTGAAATTCCATCCGTCAAGGATACGACAACGATCCAGTGTATCTTTGAAACGTACCCGGTGAAGAATGAACAGGGCTCCTTCCGGCAGACAGCCCGGATAGAATCTGCAGTGAATACAACAACAGGTTACGGCATGGATAATCTCACCGGTCATGAGGTAGTAATTTTTTCAGACAGGGAATTTACCTTAGGGAGGGACTATACACTTGAAGTAAAGTTTCTGAAAAGCAGGAAGCGCCTGAATCCTGGCACACATGTCATCGATACTCTCTTTGCACATCTGTCCGCAGTACGTGATGAGGGAACGGTGCACCCATCAGTGTATACAACAGTACAGGAATGGCGGCAGAGGATTCATGCCTATATCACGGGCAATTTTGGAAAAGATGCCGGAGCCTTGATAGCATCAATAACAATAGGCCAGTATGGATCCCTCAGCGAACAACTGAGAGATGCGTTCAGTGCGACAGGACTTGCACATATCCTTTCCATTTCAGGAACGCATTTCGGTCTTTTTTCGGTTGTTTTATTCGGGATATTCCGGATGATCATCCAGGTGCTTCCACAGTCCATTCTGCAAAAGGTAACGCTGTATCTCACCCCTGCACAGGCTGCTGCCGTCCTCAGCCTCCCTTTTATGGTCGCATACCTTGGCCTTTCAGGGGGTAGTATACCCGCGATCAGATCCTTCATCATGATAGGGCTTTTCCTTCTCGGACTCATCATCGGCAGAAAAGGCTTCTGGCTGAATTCGTTGATCTTTGCAGCCTTTATCATTGTTCTCTGGGAACCCGGATCGATCTTCAGCCTCTCATTCCAACTTTCGTTTCTCGCCGTCTTATTGATTGGTTTTAGCATCGGAAAAGACGATACCAGGGAGGAAGAACTGTCGAAGATTGCCCGATTTGTTAAGAGTACCGCGTTATTAACCCTCGCAGTTTCTGCAGGAACAGCGCCGCTTGTCGCATATTCTTTTCACTATGTTTCCCTGATATCCCCGATAGCAAATTTTGTCGTTGCTCCGCTCATCGGGTTTATTCTTATCCCCCTGTCTGTGATCTCGGCTTTCGCGTTTCTCATGACCGGTATTTACCCATTCTCTCAGATCATCTCAAAGGTCGCAGATGCGAGTGTTGCGGTTGTCCAGAGGTTATCTGAAATCCCTTTTGCTGAACTGAAGACTCCTGCATTTCCCCTGTTCATCCTGCTGCTCTTTTACGGCGGTTTCCTTGTGTACTTCCTCAACAAACAAAGAAGATATCTTCTCCTGATTCCGTTCATACCGCTTGTGTGCTATCTAATCTTTTCAATCCTTGTGAAAGATACGCTCTCGGTTACTTTCCTGGATGTCGGGCAGGGAGATGCGGCGGTTGTCGAACTCCCCGATGGCAAGACGCTCGTCGTTGATACAGGAAGGACCGGCAGGGAAGTCGCCTCATTTCTCCGGTACAGAGGGAAAGAGACGATCGAGAGCCTTGTGCTTTCACATATTCACCCCGACCATACAGGAGGCCTGGAGTATATTAATGAGAGATTTCATATCCGTGAGGTCTGGCATGGTGGCAGAATGATTTTACCGGATACCTTTGCTTCTCCGGAACATCGCGCGCTCGAAAGAGGAGATGTGGTTGAGGGGACAGGGTACAGAATCTCTGTGCTTCATCCTTATCCTGAATTTTATACCATGCAGGGGAATGACTATGTCGCAGCAAATAATGATTCACTTGTCATGAGAATTGAAGACAAGAACAGTTCATTCCTCTTTGCAGGGGATGTTGAGGATGAGGCAGAAGAGGATATGCTTCACCTGGGGAAATGGCTTGCGAGTGATATTTTGAAAGTCCCGCATCACGGCGGAAGAACATCAGCGAACAAATCTTTTCTTGACACCGTAGACCCTGAATTTTCAGTAATCAGCGCTGAACGGGACAATCCGTTCGGTCATCCTCATCAGGAAACGCTGGATACCCTGTCGAATAAAAAAGTCCTGAGAACTGATACTGACGGTGCCGTCAAAATAGGGAAACCTGCAGACGGATATGAGGTGAAAACCTATGCGGATTTCCAGTTTGAGAAGGCATCTGAATTAAACGGTGAGATGAGAAACCTGAAGAGGCTGTTTCAACAATGGTAACCAATGATGGTGACAATGTATTAAACCAAAAATGCAGACATTGTTCATAAAATTATTTAAATCGATGATTTGATCGAAATATCTTTCATTGCTTTCTGAAGAAAAATATTTTCGAAACCATTGACTCAAGGTCCACCAATGTATTGAGAAATAATTTTTCTCACACCATCCACATTTTTTGATGCTTTGGGGGGTAACCATGAAGTCCATAGAAAGCCTGGTGAAGTCCCATAATCTGCTGCTGTTCATATATAATGAAAAGGGAAAAATTTGTGGCAGGCCTTAGCAGGTGAAAAAGGGATAGCTGAACTGTGAAAGAACTCAGGAAACGTCTTGTTGTGGCAGCAGGCATGATATGTCTTGTTATCTTATTCGGGACAACCGGATATATGGTTATTGAGGAATGGGGTTTTTGGGACTCCTTATATATGACGGTCATAACTCTTACAACAGTCGGGTATAGGGAAATCCATGATTTGTCCTTACAAGGACAAATCTTCACGGTTGTCCTGTTAATCGGTGGTGTTGGAACCGTGCTGTATGCCCTCAGCGCAGGGGCAAAGATTCTGTTGGAAGGAGAGTTGCAAGAAATATACGGGAGGAAAAGAGTGGAAAAAAAACTCAGGGAATTAAGCGGCCATTTTATTGTATGCGGGTATGGCAGAATGGGAAAAGTGATCACCCGGGAACTTGAACATGAAAAATTGGCATTCGTTGTTATTGAAAAAGGGGAGGTTTTACTGGATGCGGATCAGAAAGAGGAGTTGATTGTTATCCAGGGAGATGCAACGAACGATGACCTCTTGAAGCGGGCAGGAATCGAGAGGGCACAGTGCCTGATATCCGTCCTGCCGACCGATGCGGAAAACCTCTATGTTGTTCTGAGCGCCAGGGGATTGAATCCGAAACTCTTGATTGTTGCAAGGGCTGGGGAGGAGGGATCCGAACAGAAACTCCTCCGGGCCGGTGCGGACAGGGTCGTATCACCCTATCATATCGGAGGCCTCCGGATTGCCCATGCTGTCCTGAAGCCGGCAGTCGTTGATTTTATCGAATTTGCCACAAAGAGTGGAAACATCGACCT
>JAGSYM010000238.1 GCA_018262395.1 Nitrospirota bacterium
AAACTTTCCGGAAATCTACCTGGTGGTGGAAGGTTAGCCGAGGCCTCAGTAGTTTATCCAGCGGCCATGGATGGATGATGGAGAAGAAGTAACCACGAATGACATCCCAATGCAAGACATGTCCCTGCCGGCCCAGTGAGATTTCATCGTTTGTCGCGGAACTAACTTGCTAATATTGCAGGGTATATCTACGTTAAGGCCATGAGTATGAACCACTCTACGAAACTGTTTCACGTGAAACACAGCAAAACATAACAAGACTTCCTTGCCGAACGATTCTTTCGAAGCGCAGCCAAGGTTCGCATGTTTAAGGCTCCAGCCGGAAACTGCCTCGCCCGAGCCTTCATTGCCAGCCAATTGTATCGCAACTTTATTAGTCTGGACAGCAACTATCAATTGATTTACACTTAAAATATTAAATTCATTTTTTAACGGACATTATCCATGGACTACCAGGGCATGACGAGGGAAGAGCTTATTGATGAACTCAAGGGAATGGAAATTGGGATCAGAACCCTTAAAGCGTCTACGGAGCGATACCTGCGAATTGAAAAGGCCCTCAGGGAGAGCGAGGAACGCTACCGCTCCCTGGTAAAACAATCATCAGACGGCGTATATATTTTCGATCCAAAAACAGCAAAAATACTGGAAGCCAATGACCAGTTCAAAAAAATGCTCGGATACACAGAAGAGGAGATTACCGGGCTGAGCCTCTATGACATAGTAATCCTGGAAAAGAAGGTAATAGAGGCTAGCATCAAGAAAGTTTTGCGGGACGGAATTTACATTTACGGTTTGCGCCATTACCGCTGCAAAAACGGTTCTGCGATAGATGTAGAGATAAGCGCAACATTAATTCATTACGGTGAAGTTCAGGTGGTAATGGTAAACCTGAGGAATATCACAGAACGAAGGAGGGCAGAGAAGAAGCTTGAGACACAGGCAACCCAGTTACAGGAACAGGAAGAGCTCCTGGACATCGCGGATGACGCAATTATCGTTCTTGACATGGAAGATCGGATTATCTTTTGGAATCATGGTGCAGTAGAACGATATGGGTGGTCCAAAGATGAGGTTCGAGGCAGGGTCGGCCACGAGCTTCTCCATACTGTTTTTCCTCAACCATTGAGTGAAATTAAATCGGAACTCCGAAGCGGAGGTAGGTGGGAAGGGGAGCTCATTCAGATTAAAAGGTCTGGAGAAAAGATTGTGGTTGAAAGTCGATGGGCCTTGCGATGCGACAACCAAGACAACCCTATTGCAATAATGGAGATTAACAATGACATTACTGAACGGAAATACGCACAAGTAGCATTGCAGAAGGCAAAGGATGACCTTGAGTTGCGGGTGGCTGAAAGGACCACAGAACTACAAAACGCAAATGACCGCTTGCTCATTGAACTCAATAGGAGAAAGCGCATTGAAGAGATGCTGCAAAAAGGCGCAGAGAGATATAGGAACCTTTTTGTTAATTCTCCCCTTGGCATTTACCGAATCAGCACTGACGGCCAGATTCTTATGGCAAACCCAACATTAATACGTATGTTGGGATATTCATCTTTTGATGAACTAACATCAACAGGCCCAAAAAGGAGAGACTACGAGCCATCCTACCTTAGGAAGAAGATAAGAGACAGGCTAGAGAAGGAAGGAAAAATAAGAGGCTTTGAAACCAAATGGCGCAAGCCTGATAAATCAATTATGTTTGTACGGGAGAACGCCAGGGCAATCCGTGCACCCGACGGGACACTCCTTTATTTTGAAGGAACGGTAGAGGACATTACGGAGCAAAAGAAGGCCGAAGAAAAGATCCAATCATATCAAAAACAGCTTAGATCTCTGGCTTCAGATTTATCGCTAGCCGAAGAGCAGGAAAGACGTCGTATAGCAACGATGCTTCACGACCACATCGGTCAAATACTTGCCATTTCAAAGATTAAGCTTGGCGCACTGCTTCAGTCTGCAGCTCATGACGGTTTTTTGGAGCCATTAGAAGAGGTTCGCGAACATGTGGAACAAGCAATTCAGTTCACTCGTTCCCTTACCTTCGAGTTAAGCCCCCCCATTCTCTATGACCTGGGACTTGAATCAGCCTTGGAATGGCTGACCGAGCAGATCAAGGAGCAGCACGGGATCAGTTGCGACTTTGAAACAGATAATACACTTAAGCCCGTAAGGGACGAAATTCGTATCGTGCTTTTTAGCGCTGTCAGGGAACTCCTGATGAATGTTGCCAAGCATGCCCTGGCGAAAACAGCAAAGGTGACAATACGCAGGGTGAATGAGAATATTGTTGTCCACGTAGCTGACAACGGAACCGGTTTCACCGTATCTAAAATGAACTTCTATCTTGATGAAAATAAAGGTTTTGGGCTTTTCAGCATTCGAGAGCGACTTCGCCATCTGGGTGGACAAATGGATGTCAGGTCTGCGAAAGGACGGGGAACGAGGGTTATACTGACTGCGCCCCTTGCGATGGAAAAGGTAAAGATAAGGAGAACGGCACATGAGAACTAAAATCATCCTGGCAGACGATCACAAGATCATCAGGGAGGGACTTCGGTCACTTATTGAAAAACAACCGGACATGGAGGTTATTGCTGAGGCGCAGGATGGCCTCACGACAGTGAATCTGGTTCAGAAACTTAAACCGGATGTAGTGATTATGGATATCGGTATGCCCGAGATGAACGGAATAGATGCTACAACTAAGATAACTACAGAGTATAAAACCGTAAAGGTCATTGCCCTATCTATGCATTCCGACCGAAGATTCGTCATGCAAATGCTAAAGGCTGGCGCAGCAGGTTATTTACTGAAAGACAGCGCTTTTGAGGAGCTTGTATCTGCAATACATGCCGTTATTGCAAAACAACATTATCTGAGCCAGAAGATCACCGATGTTGTGGTTCAGGAGTACTTGCAAAACCTGCCACCGAATGAGTCCACGGTATTTACCGTTTTAACTGCAAGGGAAAGGGAAGTATTGCAGCTCATAGCAGAAGGTAAAAGCACGAAACAGATAGCATCTGTCCTCAATCTAAGTGTGAAAACAATTGAAACCCATCGGCAGCAAATCATGGAAAAACTGGATATGCATAGTATTGCTCAACTTACCAAATACGCTATCAGGGAGGGATTGACGTCTCTCGAACCCTGAAAAACCTCAAAAAACTTAAATGCAACTGTTTTTCTTCTACAAATATCATATTGTTCGTGATTCGATCTCAGAGATTGCCCGATGATTGATACCTCTATCTTTTCTAAAGTCTGCTATCATTACGAAT